>JAYZCF010000267.1:0-3508 GCA_036338455.1 Planctomycetota bacterium | reverse complement strand
GTGTTAGGCCAGGCTGACGAGGCCGCTAGAGGATTCATGGGTCACAACGGTGCCCAGCAGCGTGTGGGCCGTCACATCATAAATCCCGATGGGAATGGTTTGTCCCACCAGCCTTTCGTTCCCGTCGAATACCACGATCCGGTCGCAGTGGGTCCGTCCAGTCAACTGGATCGGTCCGCCCTGTGAGTCGGCAGCCGGTTCAGCTTTTTTGCTGGGGCCTTCCACGAGGACTTCCACATTCCTTCCCAGGAATGCTTGATTGTCTTCTTCGCTGATCTGATTCTGTACGGCTAACAGTTCATTGTTCCGTCGTTTTTTAACCTCGAAGGGGATGTCATCCGGCAGGTTATCCGAGGCGCGGGTGCCGGGTCGCTCGCTGTACTTGAAAATAAAACTATTTTTAAATCGGCACTCTTTTACCAACTCAACCGACGCTTGAAACTCCTCTTCGGTCTCTCCACAGAAGCCCACAATGAAATCGCTGGAGATGGCGGCTTGTTCGCCGAGCGTCTCATCGATACGAGCCATCATTTCCCGATAATCATCGACGGTGTACCCCCGCTTCATCCGCTTGAGAACCGTATCCGATCCACTTTGCAGCGGAACGTGCAGATAGGGGGAAACCTTGGACAGATCCCGCACAGCCTGCAGCAGGTCGTAGGTCATGTCTTTCGGGTAATTGGTGACAAACTTGATCCGTTCAATCCCGTCAATTTCATGCAACTGCACCAACAGGTCGGCGAGGCGGGTAACCTGTTGGCCGTCCCGGAACTGATAACTGTTAACCGTTTGTCCAAGCAGGGTAATCTCTTTACAGCCCTGCTCCGCCAAGATCTTCGCTTCGTCTACGATTTGAGCGGGTGGACGGCCTTGTTCTGGTCCACGGGTCATCGGGACGATGCAGTAAGTGCAAAACTTATCACAGCCGATTTGAATCCGAAGAAACGCTTGGAAAGGCGTTGGCCGCATCGTCGGGTCGCGCAGCGGGTCAAATGTTTCGTGGCTCCGTTTGATTTCTTTCACGGCTCCATCCCGACGACCGAGACTTAGGGCTGTGTGTTGCCCTCCCTCGGACCGCGCTTTGTCGATCAGATCGGGGATCTGTTGCAATTGCCCTGGCCCCACAACCAGGTCAACGAAGGGTGCCTTCTGAAAAATAAGTCGTTGGTCTTTTTGGGCCATGCACCCCATCACACCAATGATCTTTTCCGGGTGTGACTGCTTTTCCTGCTTCAATCGTCCAAGCGCGCTGTACGTTTTGTTTTCTGCTTGCTCCCGAACACTGCAGGTGTTGAACAGAATCGTATCGGCTTGTTCCGGTGAACCGGCCAGTACATAGCCACGCTGCCGCAAGCTGGCGACCACCATTTCGCTGTCCAACATATTCATTTGGCAGCCGACCGTTTCGATGTACAGGCGGTGAGGAGATTTCATGAGTCGTCAGGCAATCGGTTCTTGGTTTGGGATGCGGGTTGTGTCGGTTAGTTGTCCAACTGGGCCCACCTTTTATCTCGGAAAAGGTGGAGCTCGAAGCCAATCGCGTTGGCTGGTTACGGCCAGTTTAACACGTAATAAATGAACGTTGCGATAGCTTTTCAGCGGATTGTCCTACGCAAAACGGGCTCGTTTGCAGGAGATGCAGCGCGATCCCCGTTATTTTGCATGCGACAGGTCGGGAAATAGGAGGTACAATACTCCTGCGAGTCATGTTTATCAGTCGAGGGAAACCATGAAATCGATCCAGATTCTGATCAGCACTTCTACCCTGCTTCTTTTGCTCATCGCCCCAGTGAACCAGGCCAATGCTCAAGGCCAAGGCCAATCGGTTCGGCCCCAGGGGGATGATCGACCCGCGCAGCAAGCAGGCCAGCAACAGGGCCAGCCTGATAATCGTGGTTACGGTCGCCAAGACCCTTACGAGAGACAAAGGCCTTACGAACGCCCCTATCAGCCTCGCGCCCCGAAACGACCAGTCATCACGGGGGACAGCATGCTTGGTCTCGATCTGGGTGGTTTTCCTACCGCCGGCAATCGCGGCAACATGCCAGCTGCCAACAACCGGCAAGGTAACAATGGTTTTGGCGGCGGTGGTGGTGGCGGCTTCGGCGGCGGGGGCTTCGGTGGCGGCGGCTTCGGTGGCGGCGGCGGAGCAACCCCTGTCGGTGGTGGATTCGGCGGTGGCGGCAATTTTCGTGGCAACCAGCCAGCCTCCGGTTTTGGCAATGGGACAGGCTATTCCTCGAACAGTGGCCCCAAGGTTTCGGTGGTCAACGGTGTAAGGACGATCGAAGTTGAGGAATCGTCGCGCACGATCAAGATTGTCGAGGATCCCCAAAATGGGATCTACGTGGAAATCAAAAAACAGTACGGCCCCAAGGAGTTGGCCTCTTTGAAAAACCGGATGCCCGATCTGGGTGAATACATCGACCTGTTTCCCCAGCAGCTCAACAATAATGATATTGAACTGTCGATCGGTGTCACTTCGAAGTTCACAGCGGCCAATGCCGAGGATTTACAGCAGCAGGATCAAGGCGCTTACAATATTTACCGTCGATTTACCCGCATGCAGTCCAACAACGGCCAGCAATCCAATAGCGGCCAGCAATTTCAGCGGGGTTTCCCTCCGACACCCCCGATCAGTCAGCCCCTTAATCGGCCAAAGAATTTACCCAGTTTTGGAGTGGGTGGCGGTGGCGGCACTCCGTAGGTTGACCATTTCTCGTCGTTTTCCTAAAAGGCGCCGAATCGGTCTCCCGTTTGCGGCTGGTAGCCTCGGAGAAAGGCTTCTGCCTCCATCTCGCGCTTTCCAGCTGGTTGCAAAGATAAAATCTGCAGCCCGCCCTGCACTGTTTGTACGACCAACTGCCCGGGTTCCGCAACGACGATCTCACCCGGACAACCGCCTGATGATTCCACGCAGGCGACTTGGTGCAAAATTACTCTCAGCGGTTTGCGCTGCGCTCCCTGCCATTGGCTGAACGAGCCCGGCCAAGGCTGAAAGGCCCGCACTTGATTGAAAATCTGTTCGGCTGTTTGCGACCAGTCGATCAGGCCGTCCAGTTTTTTTAACCGTGGCGCTCGACTCACTTGTTTCGTATCTTGAGGGGTGCCGATCTCGGTTTGCCCGTCCCAAACCTCCAAGGTTTGCAAGGCGCTGGCGATTGCTTTGACACCGATTTGGGCCATTCGTGGCTCCAGCTGTTCGGCCGTTTCACCAGGGGCGATCTCCAGTTCTTCGGCGACCAGACAAGGCCCCGCGTCCAACTTGGTGGACATGTGTATAACGGTCACACCCGTTTCGGTTTCTCCATGATAAATGGCCCAGTTGATCGGTGCGGCGCCGCGGTATTTGGGTAGCAAAGAACCGTGCAGGTTGATGCCGCCCAATCGCGCCGCCGCCAGACATTCTGCGGAAAGAATTTGTCCATAGTCACATACGAAAAAAAGATCGCCATCCAGCTCAGCCAGTTGCTGTATGGAACTCGGAGAATTGACATCGGTCGGAGAG
>JAYZCF010000266.1:0-15570 GCA_036338455.1 Planctomycetota bacterium | reverse complement strand
TAAGCCAAGAGAATTAGAATTCGACATGAAGAATCCAGAGCGATCGGCTGGAAGCCAATGTTACACGGAATGACCAAGGGCAAGAAATGAACAAGAGAACAGCCACCACGACCAGCCTGCTTGTGTTGGTTTGCTTGGGCTCAGCGGCCGCCTTGACCTACCGTTATTGGCTGCCTCCGGTACGCGAGTACTTTGTTTCGATGCAAAGTGAGAGCGAACGTGTGAAAAATGGCGAGATCCGTTCCGATGAATCGGCCGGTCGAAGTTCTGACCGTCTTCGCGAGGCGGTGTCCGGCGAGTCGAACGATCCCGACAACTCGCTATTCCTTTCACCCGAAGCGCAACAGAACATTGGCTTGACGACGGCCGTTGTCAAGCCGCAGGACTTTACCAGAACGGTTGCGGTTCCCGCCGTGGTCGTCGAACGTCCAGGTCACTCCCAGATTGAAATCACCTCACCCATGACGGGAATTATTAACGATATTTTCATCCAGGAAGGACTGTCCAAGCAACCGGGCGACAATCTGCTCAGCCTGAGAATTACCCATGAGGATGTGGTGGCTGCCCAGAGGGACTTCCTCAAGTTCCTGCAGGAGCTAGATGTCATTCAGCGGGAAATCGATCGGCTGAAAAAAATCGGAACGGATATTATTCCCGAGCGTCGCGTGATCGAACAGCAATACCAGTACGACAAGGTCGAAGCCTCCATCAAAGCCTTACAGCAGAGCCTGGTCTTGCACGGCTTAACGTCTGAGCAGGTCGAGACGATTGCCCGGACGCGCGATGTGCTGAAAGAGATCAGCATCCAGGCGCCGGAGCACGAAAAGGGGGTGAGGCCTCAAGAAGTCCAACCGGTATATCATGTCCAACAGATTGCCGTGAACCGCGGGCAGAGTGTCAATGCGGGTCAGAAATTGGGAACGTTGGCCGATCACAGTTTGTTGTTTGTGGAGGGCCAAGCTTTCGAAGAGGACGCCAAGCGTTTAATCCAAGCGATGAATTCAGGTCAAAAACTGACGGTGATCCCCGTGTCCGGGAAGTCGGGTCAGGCCAGTGACTTGACACTCTTGTTCGTAGCCGATCATGTGGAGCAGAATTCCCGGGCACTCAATTTTTACCTGTTATTGCCGAACCAACGAGTTGATCGATCGGGCGATGTCTCTGACGTTTCCGCCTTCCTTTCCTGGAAGTTTCGCCCCGGCCAGCGGATGGAGATTCAGCTGCCAACCGACGAGACTTGGCAGGACCAATTAGTATTACCCCCTGAAGCCGTGGCGGTTGAAGGCCCCAACGCGTTTGTTTTTGAAGACCAGGGAGACCGTTTTGATCGGCTGGAAGTTCGCGTCTTGTACCGAGATAAGAACCGAGTCGTGATTGAAGATAACGGGACTCTCGCCGGAAAACATTTGGCCATGAGCGGCGCCTATGAAATGCATTTGGCATTGAAGAATCGGTCCGGGGACGGGGTGGATGCTCACCATGGTCACAGTCACTGACCGGAGCGTGCTGTTTAACAGCCTTTGGAGGCGAACGCAAAGTAAAACATGTTGTCTTCTTTCTTGAACGGAATCATACGGTTTTCACTACACCACAGGGTGCTGGTGGCGGGGATTGCCTCGGCACTGGTCCTGTACGGTGGTTGGCAGATGACCCAGTTGCCGATCGATGTGTTTCCCGACCTGAACCGCCCCCGCGTGGTTGTCATGACCGAAGCGCATGGCTTGGCTCCCGAGGAAGTCGAAACGTTGGTGACATTTCCTCTGGAAACGGCTTTGAATGGAGCGGCCGGGGTGCAGGCGGTCCGGTCCTCTTCGGGTGTCGGATTGTCGGTGATTTACGTTGAATTTGACTGGGGCACTGACATCTACAATGATCGTCAAATCGTGGCCGAACGATTGGCGCTGGTGCGCGAACAGCTTCCCCAAGGCGTGAACCCCCAGCTGGCGCCCATCTCGTCACTTATGGGACAGATCGTTCTGGCCGGCATGGTGAGCGCGCCGAACGAAAACACCTTGCTGTTCACCACCGACACGTTCGACCCGGCCGTGATCGAGCGGCTTGATTCTGGTCAGTTACCGTCCGAACTACAAACGGCGCTGCGGCAAAACGACGGACCGACGTCCAACGATTTGGCTCTCAAGATAAATATCATCGGTGCGCAATGGTCAATTCAGGATCGGGAAACGGGCCGTTGGTGGACGGTTCGGAAGCTCAATTCAGGGGCCTTGGAAATTCATCGTCGTACGTCACCGATGGAATTGCGAACGATTGGTGACTGGATTGTTCGCCAGCAACTCCTCGCCGTACCGGGCGTTTCCCAAGTTTTTGTGATGGGTGGCGAGCGTAAACAGTTTCAAGTCCTGGTGGATCCAAACTTGTTGCTGAAATACGGCCTCTCCCTACCCCAGGTCGAAACGGCCTTGGCCCGCAGCAATCAGAATTCGACCGGTGGTTACCTCGATGAGCAGGGCCCCAATGAATACCTGGTCCGTGCTCTGGGGCGTGTCCAGTCGGCAGAGGATATTCGCAACGTTGTTGTGCTGGAAAGAGATGGACGTTCGATCACTTTGGGCCAGGTCGCCCGTGTTGTGGAGGGCGCGAAAGTGGCGCGGGGCGACAGCGCTGCGTATGAACGAACCGTCGGCGGGAGGCTGGGCGACCCCTTTCGGGGTGGACCTTCGGTGGTTTTGACAATCACCAAGCAGCCCGGCGCTGACACGGTGGAAGTTACCAATCGAATCGACGCGGTGATTGCCGCCTTGGAAGGTCGCTTGCAGGATGACATCGTTTTGACAACCCAGCTCTATCGACAAAAAGGATTTATTGACCTGGCGATTGAAAATGTCGTGGACGCATTGCGCGACGGGGCGATCCTGGTCGTCATTATCCTTTTTCTGTTTCTGCTCAACTTTCGCACGACGTTCATCACCCTGACGGCGATCCCGCTGTCGATTGTGATAACGGCCCTTGTCTTCAAGTGGTTCGGCCTGTCGATCAACACGATGACCCTCGGTGGTCTCGCCGTGGCGATTGGGGAGCTGGTCGATGATGCGATCGTCGATGTGGAGAATATCTTTCGTCGTCTGAAAGAGAATCGAAAAAAAGAGAATCCTGCCAACGCGTTGCTCGTGGTCTTTCAGGCAAGTGTTGAAATTCGCAACTCGATTGTTTTTGGGACGATGATTGTTGTGCTGGTCTTTATCCCCCTGTTCGCCCTGGGTGGCATGGAAGGTCGGCTGTTTACCCCGTTAGGGATTGCCTACATCGTTTCCATACTCAGTTCCTTGTTGGTCTCTTTGACCGTAACCCCCGTTCTCTCTTACTGGTTGCTCGGCTCTCAACGGGCTGGCAAGTCGAACCGACCCGAAGGTGATTCATTTGTCTTGGCCACCTTGAAAAGCCTGGCGGGCCTGGTGATTCAGGCAAGCCTGCGACTCTCACTACCCATCCTGCTGATCGCGGCCGCCGCCGTCGGCGTGGCAGGAATCGGCCTTTACACTTTGGAGCGGGACTTTTTACCACCCTTTGACGAGGGAGCAGTCCAGATCAATGTGCTGATGCCGCCAGGCACTTCACTGGCCAAATCGCAGGACGTGGCGCGGATGGCGGATCGCAGACTGCAGGCAATTCCCGAGATCCAAACCCTCGTTCGCCGCACCGGCCGCGCCGAGCTGGATGAACATGCCATGGGGGTCAATGTGTCGGAGATTGTCGCCTCGCTCGATACAACGAGTCCCCGCAGTCGGGAGGAAATCCTGGACGATATTCGCTTATCGATGCAGGAAATTCCAGGAATCGTGGTCAGCGTCGAACAGCCACTGGCTCACTTGATTTCACACCTTCTGTCGGGCGTCAAGGCGCAAATCGCCATCAAACTGTATGGTAACGACCTCGCGACTCTCCGTCGCAATGCTTCGCGCATCGAATCAGCGATTGAGAAAATCCGTGGCGTTACCGATTTGCAAGTCGAGCAGCAGGTGGAAATCCCGCAACTGAGGATCGAAGTTCGGGGTGAACAGTTGCGACAATTCGGTTTGACCAGAGGGGATGTTACCGAGTTTGTCGAAACGGCAATGAACGGCCAAGTTGTATCGGAGGTTTTGGAGGGGCAAAAAAAATTCGACCTGTTGGTTCGGCTCGACGAGTCGTTTCGAGAAGATATCAATGTCCTTGGCCGCCTCAGTATGGACCTGCCAGGCGGCGGGAAAACGATGCTGGAAAATGTAGCGGATCTGCGGATCGGGGCAGGCCCCAACACGATCAACCGGGAAAATGTCCAGAGGCGTATCGTTGTCCAATGCAATGTCTCTGGGCGAGGTTTGGTCGACGTTGTGCAGGAGATCAAGCAGCAGGTTCGACCTTTGGAAGATGAGCTGCCCTCTGGTTACTTCGTGGAGTACGGGGGCCAATTTGAAAGCCAGCAAAGTGCTTCGCGGCTGATTGCAATCCTGTTCAGCGTTTCGCTGTTGGCCATGCTGCTTGTCCTGTACACCCTGTTTCGTAGTCTCAATCTGGCGTTGCAGGTAATGGTAGCCTTGCCGATGGCTTTCATTGGTAGCGTGGCGGCACTCTACCTCACTCAACAGACCTTGACCATTGCGGCCATGGTCGGGTTCATTTCACTTTGCGGCATCGCGACACGAAATGGGATCTTGTTGATCAATCACTACCTGCACCTGGTGCAGTACCAGGGGGAATCGTTTTCCCGGGAGATGATTGTTCGCGCCGGGAAAGAACGTCTGGCACCCGTGCTGATGACGGCTTTGACCTCTGGCATCGTCTTGGTGCCCCTCGCGTTGGCCGCCGGGGAACCGGGTAAGGAAATTCTCTACCCGGTTGCTACTGTGATCATCGGAGGCCTTGTGACCTCTACTTTGCTGGAGTTTCTCGTGCGACCTGCCCTGTTTTGGTCATTCGGTACTGGCGCGGCCGAGCGAGCTTGCCAAGCCCAGCGCGAACAGGTGGATCTGATTGAGCAGCAGGCTGACTCTTGATCCTTGGATGGGGTGCCGGATTGTCAATCGGATTGGCTTCTTCAAGCTCCGTCTCGCTGAAGAGCCCAGAGTTTAACGAGCTCTAGCCCGACTTCTCCAGCTGCCACCATCTCGTCCAAGCAGGCCCATTCCAGCGGAGAGTGAATGTTGTGTTGCCCGGACGAGAGATTCGGTGTGGGCAACCCCAGCTCGGTCAATCGTGAGCCGTCGGTGCCTCCGCGAATAATTGTTTGCTCGGCGGTGCGCCCCAGGTTTTCATGTGCCTGGACAGCCAAGCGGACGGCCCGCGGCTCGGCTGCCAGCCCGTCAGCCATGTTCCGGTACTGCGGCTGGACGGCCACCTCAATACGGACGCCGGGAGCCTGCTGCTCAACTGATTCGGCCAGTGTTTGCAGAAGAGCCGCGTATTCTGCCAGGCGCGAAGTTTGAAAGTCACGTAGGAGGATCTTCAGAGAGACGTTGGCCACTCCACCTTCCATGACGTAAGGATGAAGGAAACCATCTCGGTCCTCGGTGCATTCAGGAGATAGTTCGGCCGGTAACTGCGACAGGAAGTGACCGGCGGCCCGCAGGGCGTTTTTCATCTTGTCCTTGGCAATGGCCGGATGGATGTTGACGCCTGTGAACGTGACCACTGCCATGTCTGCCGAAAACGTTTCCACATCCACCATGTTTTGACCTCCGCCATCAAACGTATAACAGACGGTGGCATTCAGCTTTTCAATGTCGACATGGTCCACGCCATGACCGATTTCTTCATCGCAGGTAAACAGCAATCGAACGGGGCCATGTTCGATGTTGGGAGACTCAACCAGGGTGTGGGCCAGCTCCATCATGATGGCTATCCCGGCTTTGTCGTCCCCGCCCAGCAAGGTTGTCCCGTCGGTGGTGATAATGGTTTTGCCACGCGCGTTTGGAAGTTCGTCGCACGTTTCAGACGTGATGATCTTGCTCGGGTCGCCGCTCAGCGTAATATCGTTTCCGTCAAAATTCTCGATCACATTCGGTTTGACGCCCCGACCTGTTGTTTCAGGTGACGTATCAAAATGGGCGTTGAAGGCAACGACCGGCGCGTCGGCCACCTTGCCCGGCACCGTGGCCACCACAATTCCATGGGCGTCCTGGACGACGTCCTCGATCCCCATCTCTTGTAGTTGTTTCACGATCAGTTTTCCCAATTCGAGTTGCCCCGGGCTGCTGGGATAAGTGTCCGTGTCTTCGCGGGCGGTCGTATCAACTTGCACGTATTGCAAGAAACGTTGGAGGAGTCGTTGTGGATTCATATCACTTTGTTCGTGGGTGGTCGCCTACTGATAAGTCGGCGTGGCATGTAGTAGATTACAGGTAGCCCATTGCCCGCGGCAATTTTCTGGCCCCGTTCAGGAAGACTATTTTATGACATCTGCCAACGTTCGCTACCTTGTTTTTGACGTCGAAAGTGTTGCCGACGGTGACTTGATTGCCAAGATTCGCTACCCCGGAGATGGCCTCAACGCCGAACAAGCCATCGAGCGTTACCGGGCCGAGTTGCTGGAAAAGTACGAATCCGAGTTTATCCCATATACCTTCCAGATCCCCATTTCCATTGCCATCATGAAGGTCGATGAAGATTTGAGGTTGATCGATATCGTGACCTTGGATGAGCCCGATTATCGGCCCGAGATGATTACCCGCCAATTCTGGCAGGGTTGGGATCATTATCGCCAGCCGACCTTGGTAAGTTTCAACGGTCGTACTTTTGACATTCCCCTTTTGGAACTGGCCGCTTTTCGCTACGGAATCAGCGCGCCGAACTGGTTCAATGTTTTTGCCAAAAGCTGGGAGCAACGCCGGGCCCGCTACAATCAGCAATCGCATATCGACCTGCAGGATATGTTGACCAATTTCGGAGCGTCACGTTTTAACGGGGGTTTGAACTTGGTCGCCAACTTGTTGGGGAAACCTGGGAAAATGGGGATCGCCGGCCATATGGTACAGGACCTGTTCGCTCAGGGAGAGGTCAAGCGGATTAACGATTATTGCCGCTGTGACGTGCTCGACACCTACTTTGTCTTTCTTCGTTTCTCGGTCATGTTGGGTACGATTTCGATTGAACAGGAGCGGGAACGCGTCGCTTACGCCAAGCAATGGTTGGAGGAACGCGCCGAGAGTGGACCGGCCTACCGTGAGTACCTCGATCAATGGCAAGATTGGCAAAACCCGTTTTTAGGCTAGGTCGCGCTATCCCTGGCTGGCCATGGCCCGAGCCATTCGCTTGCGGTCAGCCTCTCTCAACAGGCCTTTTCGCAGACGGATATTGATCGGTGTGATTTCGACCAGTTCGTCGTCTTCGATATATTCCAAGGCTGCTTCCAGACTGAATTGCCGGGGAGGTTTGAGCAAGATATTCTCGTCGCTGCCAGCAGCTCGAATATTCGTCAATTGTTTTTCTTTACAAGGATTGACCGGTAAATCATTCGATCTGGCGTTCTCGCCAACGATCATCCCCTCGTAGACTTGCTCTCCGGGTCCAACAAACATCTCAGCCCGCTGTTGCAGGCCAAACAGGGCAAATCCGACCGCCTTGCCTGCAGACATTGACACCATCACTCCGTTGGGTCGTTTCGGGATCTCTCCCTCAAGCGGCCGAAATTCTTCGAATCGATGGTTGATGACCGCGGTCCCCTGGGTCGCGTTTAATAATCGTGTTCGCAAGCCGATCAAACCCCGGGCCGGGATCGTGAATCTTGCCAGCGTGTATTCACCCCGGCTACTCATTTCCATCAGATCGCCCCGGCGGTTGCCAATCAGTTCCATGACCGGACCGAATTTGTCCGTCGGAACTTCCACCATCAACGTTTCAAACGGCTCGTATTTTTTTCCTCCCTCCTCTTTGATAACGACTTGGGGCTTACCAACGGAGAGTTCGAATCCCTCGCGTCGCATCGTTTCGATCAGGATGGCCAGGTGAAGTATCCCTCGGCCAGCCACAGCAAACGCATCGCCCTTGTCGGTGTGTCGTACACGCAGCGCAACATTGCGTTCCAGTTCCTTGTGCAGCCGCTCTCTCAATTGACGACTCGTTACGTACTTTCCTTCTTTTCCCGCCAGGGGCGAGTTGTTGATCGTAAAGATCATTTCCAGCGTCGGCTCATCGACTGCAATCCTCGGCAGCGCTGCGGGGCGTTGCGGATCACAGAGAGTATCTCCAATTTCGATGTTCTCAATCCCGGTCAAAGCGATCACCTCGCCTGCCTCGGCCCGCTCTACTTCGACCCGCCCCAGCTTGTCAAAAACATTGAGCGAAGCAATTTTTTCTTCGGTCTGACTTCCGTCTTCCCGCATGACAACGACACGGTCACCCCGCTGAATAACCCCGCTATTAATCCGGCCGATTGCAATTCGGCCGACGAATTCTGACCAGTCAATCGTCGTCACCAACATTTGAAAAGGACCAGGCTGAACGGTAGGAGGCGGAACCTGTTCGAGGACAAGATCCAGCAAAGGTTCCATGTTGTCACTCGGCTCACTCGGGTCGCTTGTAGCAAAACCATTTTTGGCGCTCGCGTAGACGTAGTGGAAATCATCCAGGAAGGCCTCACCCCCCATCTCCACGATCAGCTCCATGGCCTCACTGGTGACTTCCGCAGTTCTCGCATCTGGGCGATCGACCTTATTAATCACCACGATGGGCCGCAAACCGACCTCCAATGCCTTACCAAGCACGAACCGTGTTTGTGGCATGGGTCCCTCGGCCGCATCGACCAGTAACAGGGCGCCATCGGCCATTTTCAATACGCGTTCTACTTCCCCACCGAAATCGGCATGACCGGGCGTATCAATAATGTTGATCTTGATCCCTTTGTACGGGAGCGCAATATTCTTGGCCAAGATCGTAATACCCCGTTCACGCTCGAGATCCCCCGAGTCGAGGATCCGCTCTCCCTGCAGTTGGGCAGCGCGAAACTGTCCGCTTTGACGCAGCAAACAGTCGACCAGAGTCGTCTTCCCATGATCGACATGGGCGATGATGACAATATTACGAATATCCTGACGGAGTGTTTCCCGTGGAGTTGAATCACTCGATTCAGACATGCTCTGTTCCAGAAAGTCGGTTAGTTGTTAAGGGCCGTCGAAAAACGAATCAACTGGTTAACCAGTTCATCAATTCTTTCTTCAACATCGGTTTCAGCAATTTCATTGCCGCTAAACGATTCCCCCGTCGCATAGACGAATCGTGGCAAAATGATTGTCCGAAAATCGAGCATCAAGCTGTTGGCCAGACCCAAGACGCCCATGTAGCTGGACTGACCCCCGGCTGCACAGAGAAAACCGACGATTTTGTCGGTCCATGATTTGCCTGTCAATTCAATCAGGTTCTTGGCCGAAGAGGAAAGGTTGTAATTGTAGACCGGTGCAGCGATCAAAATACCTTTGGCTTCCTGAACCAAGGCGTTGACCTTTTGGACGTTTGGATCTGCATAACACGTCCCCGCATCACAGGCGGGCAGCGGGAGTTCGGCCAGATCGATCCACTCACAGGGCACCGCCTTGGAGCGAATTTGTTCGGCCGCAAACCGGGCCATGATTCGGCTGCGGCTGCTCTCACTCAAACTGGTTGAAAGGACGAGAAACATGAAGTCTGGGGAATTGGTTTGGGTGAAACAGGGGTGCGAATTTCAACCGGAGGCGAAAAACGGGTAAAATGACCACATGGAAATATAGCCGTCAGGCAAAGATAGAGATAGGTTGAACTGCTACTCATTTGCTTTAACAGGAGCTCCCGATGCGCAGATATCCAACGGATTTGGTTTTTTTGACCGTTATGGTCGCCGTGACGGGGGTTCTCTCCGATTGTTTGAAGGCACAGGACGCGGCACCTGTGCCGGTCTTTGTCCTGGCGGGGCAATCGAATATGCAAGGTCAGGCGGTTGTCGACCTGGACCATCCAGAGGCCTACAACGGTGGCCGGGGAACCTTGAAAGCTTTGCTGGCCAATCCCAAGAACCAGAGTCGGATGGGGCACCTCCGCGCCGCTGACGGAAACTGGGTCGTGCGCAAAGATGTTTGGATCAGGTATCAGACCCCGGAGGCTCTGAAGCGTGGTGGCCTCGGCCTCGGTTTTACCGGCTATGGAGGCCAGCATCATTTTGGTCCCGAACTCCAGTTTGGCCACCGGGTAGGAGACGCCTTCGAGCAGCCGGTCTTGTTGATCAAGACGGCTTGGGGGGGCAAAAGTCTGTTCAAGGACTTTCGTCCTCCCTCGGCAGAGGGTGAGACAGGACCTTATTACCAGAAGATGATCGAGCAGATCCGGTCTGGCCTGCAGGAATACGAGCAGGATTTTCCCGCCCTCCAAGGTCAGACCGTTTACCTGGCTGGTCTGGTTTGGCAGCAAGGCTGGAACGACTTGGGCGAGGAAGAAGCCCGGTCCCAATATGAGCAGAACCTTGTCCACTTGATTCGAGATGTGCGCCAAGAATTCAGCTCGCCTTGGCTGCCCGTCGTGATTGGCGAATTGGGAAATGGTGGACCCACATCCAATGAGGCGATGAGCCAGCTTCGCCAAGCCCAGGCAGCGGCTGCCCGACGTGACGAGTTTTGCGACTCGGTGCGCTTTGTTCCGACGGCCAGTTTTGCCCGGCCCGCTGAAGAATCTCCCAACATCACCCATGGCCATCACTGGTTTGGCAATGCCGAGAGTTATTTCCTGATAGGGGATAGCCTGGGGCAAACCATGCTGGAGCTGGTCGGCAAACGACCGCGCAAAAAGCGGGTACTGATATTGGGAGATTCGATTTCCATTGGCTACACCCCGACAGTCCGCGCGAGCCTGGCATCAGAAGCCATCGTCGTGCGGCCCATGCGGAATACGAAACAAGCTGAAAACTGCCAAGGCACCCGTTACGGCGTGGAGCATGTCGATCGCTGGCTGAGCCTGCTGGGTGGAGAGTGGAACGTAATTCATTTCAATTTCGGATTGCATGACATGAAACACGTCGACCCTGAAACGGGAGTGAATTCGAATAAGCAGGCGGATCCGCCCCAATCAACGCCCGAGCAGTATCGGCAGCAATTGACCCAGATTGTTCGGCGACTCAAGCAGAGTGATGCCCAGTTGATTTTTGCGACCACCACGCCGGTTCCTGTTGGCGTTCGTCCATACCGGGGTACCACCGACCCGGATCGCTACAATACGATTGCGATGGAGATCATGCAGGAGCATGGAATCCCGGTCAACGACTTATACCAATTTGCGCGACCCCAACTGGCCGAAATCCAACGGCCGGCCAACGTGCATTTCTTTCCACAAGGATCAGAAATTCTCGGCAAGCAGGTTGCAGAAGTGATCCGCGGCTATTGGAAAGCGGAGTCACCGAAGGTGCCTCCGCCGGCCAGTTCGCAGTAAGCTTGGGTTCGATCAATTTGCGATTGCCACAGGTTCGGGTGCTCTACCCGTCGCCATGGTCAACGCTTTCCATATCTTTGAATTCAACGTCGAGGTTTCCGTTGACAAAGGTCCATCGACCTTCTCCCATCTCCTCGTCGAGCCACTCGAACTCTCGGCCGTCATCGGCCTGGTCGGCCAACGCGATTTCGTCACCCGAGTCGTTATCGGGCGTGGGGCTGTTGCCATTCATCAGGAATTGGGTCGATTGACTTCCCGCAACCAGGAAATGATTGGCGCCCTGTGTGCCATCCAATTGAACATGCTCTAACGTATTATCGAAATAGATGCCTGCGAATTCGGCCCGTTCCAAACCAGCCGGTTCTGAATCATTCAGAATATGTTGGTCGGTAACGAGATAGCTGAAATTGGCTGACAGTGCTCCGTCATTCACCAAAAGCCGGTCGCCGGAATTGCTATCCCCGCCCACGATGTTCAGGCCGCCCCGGATCCTTCCCAGGTTTCCAAGGTTAGCCACCGTGTAGGAGCCGACGACGAACATGTCATCTCCATCCTGGCCATCAACAGTCAGTGTAGCGCCATCAGACACTTTGCGGATGATCACCGTATCTCCTCCCTGACCCATCATGGCTGACAGATTTTCAATGTGCGTGGTGCCCACGATGTCGAGGTGGTCGGCGTCCTCCCCGCCATATAGGTTCGTCGTGTCGGCAAAGGAGGCGCTGATGATCATCTGATCGGCACCCCCGACGCCGTCTACATTAAGGACTTCGGTATTCGAGCCGAAGGCGATCCTTTCATTGTTTTCGTATACATTGGCGACCCGCACGATCAAATCATCGGCGGCAGCCGTTCCCAGGGTTGTGACGGTATCCGTCCCCTCGCTGCCCGTATCGAGGGCCCCAAACCAGCGGCTGCCGGAACCGACAAAATGAGCCGTGTAACTGTCGGATCCATCGGAGCCGTCGCTCGAGACGGGCCCCAGGGCCGTGCTCAACACGGTAATGCTGTCGTCGTCCAAACCGCCCAGCACCCTGGAGTAAGTGCCTGGGTTGACCTGGTTCAGATGGAAGTCATCCATCCCCGCGTTGCCCACCATCCGCAGACCGACGGCCCCTTCTGAGCTGTCGATGTGAAAGGCGTCATCACCCGCTTCGCCGAACATGTAGTTGGTTCGCGCTGCCGTCCCGTCGAGGGTGATTGAGTCATTGCCGGCCCCACCAAAGGTTTCCATGTAAGCCAGTGTCGCATTCAAGGCAACCGTTTCGCCACCCAGGTCAACAGAAGAGTCGGAGATCTGGATGGTATCGTCGTTGCCTGTGCCGTAGACAGAAAGGCGATTGTTGCCTGACGGGTCCTCAATTTCAAATCGACGAACATCGTCGCCTACAAAGAAAGCTCGGTAAATATCGTTGCCTTCACCGCCGACGGCTGCCACGTTACCCAACACATTCTCTCGCACATAGAAACGGTCGTTTCCAGCATGCCCCTCAAACCGCATCGAGTGACGGGCATCAAGGGAAACCAGATTGTATAGGTCGATCTCATCCGATCCTTGCAGGTTGATCCCGCCCACCGAACCGTCGCTGTTACTAAACTGACCGGCTGCCTGGTAATGCAAGGTGACCGGCAGGAGCCCCGTAATACTATTGTTGGTAATCGTGACGGTTGTCTTGGCCGCCCCGGCGCGGTTGGAAATATTCAATTGGTTGACACCCGTACCCCCATCGATATGGAGATCATGGGTAAACGTGTCAACCGTCCCGTTATTGGTGGGAGCGTCGGATGAAATATTGACCACGTCATCGCCCGATTCGCCGTCGATGAACAGAGGCGCATTGAATTCGGTAATGTTGAAGGTGTCATTGCCGGCCCGGCCCAACACGCCAAACTCCTCAATACCGGTGTAGGCAACGCCTTCTCCCGTATCAACAAAGGTCAGGTTGTTGATTTCAAAAACCTCATCCAAGATGGTGCCACGCAAGGAGACCCGATCGCGCTCATCGTCAACCGAGTCATGAATCACAAGGTTTCGCAGTTTGACGCCGTTGATCGACTCGATCACGTACAAGTCATCGCCGGCACCTCCGAATACATCCACGGGCGCCTTGCTGAGATCCTGAACGTCAAAGCTGTCGTTGCCGTCCATCGCATGAATGGACATGGTGTTGACATTGATAAACGAGTGCAGCAGGAAGTTGTCACTCTCATTGCTGCCGGTCAAGGTGAGAGCAAACGTACCTCCGTCATTTTGAGCGTCAAATACGATTTCGCCCATTCCGGAAATCCGTTTGGAAAGGACTGTCACGTCACTACCGCTGCCTCCCACATTGCTGACATCCAGCGTGTTAGCGCCGGCCCCACCAAAGGCAAAGACAAGACCTCCGATGAGGTCCGTGGTACCCTCGTTAAGCGGGGCGTCGGAAGAAAAGTGATACTGATCATCTCCCGCGAGACCAAACAGACGCAACTGGTCCAGGGCGTTGGACTTGACATAAAAGCTGTCATCCTGGCTGGAGGTATGGTAAGTATCGAATTGATCGAGGGACAAGGTTCGGCCGTCCGCTTCGTAGGTCGTACTGGCACCATCAAGCGTCAGGATGGTCGCCAAGTCCAGGCCATGCAATGTATCGAGTTCGGTCTGACTTCCGATCAAACGACTGATATCTTGGAACTGGTCCGTATCGTCGTCACCCCCAATGGGGCCATCGGGTGTTTCACCGTCAAAACCATCAAAGGAAGCAGAAGTGCCTAATAGGAAAAACTCCGACGGCAGCGGTGCTGGCGTGTCGGTTGGATCAGCGGCATTCATTCGGTTCAGCAGGCTGACCGTGTTGAAACCTTCACCCCCAATAACGCTGTCACCGATCGACCCGGTGCCGGCAAATTCAAAGACGTCGTCACCTGCTCGACCGTCCAAGGATCCCAAAAGCTGGCCCTGGACCAGAAAATGGTCGACGCCAAAACCGCCAACCAGTTCTTCCACCTGACGAAATTCGGTATCCGTGTTGTAAGTTCCCGAACCGACGGGGCTCGTCTCATCTTCACCGACAGTCCAAACATTCTCGTCGGCGTTGGTCGTTTCGACCGTGTCAATTCCACCCCCGCCGTCCAGTAGGAAACCACCACTGGGAATCGGATTGCCATTGCTGTAGTCCAAGACAAACCGGTCGTCACCTCCGAGCGCACGGATTTCGACCTGCCCCAGCACTTCGTAGGGCATCAGGTCGGTTACCGTTCCGTCGAATTCAATCTCGAGTAACTCGTTGTTGACCGCATTACGTCGTAAGACAATCGTGTTGTCGAGCCCATCGCCGGAAACGACCGGACGCAGTTCCTGAGGTGTAAAGATTGCATTGTGTGTCGTCCAGCGGTCAACCGTGTTGGCCCATGGTCCTACACTGAAAAAGCTGTTGACTGAGTCTGGATCGTTTTGGACGGACGTGCTGGCTCCCCAAGGGCTGACGAAATCGACGTCCCCCTGTGCCCGGTGGACTTGCAAGCCAGGTTCCATCTGGAACTGGCCTTCCAGCTGTGTCGCCCGGTCCCCAAGGCCGTTGACCGTAATCCCGACCCGTGTGTAGAAGCCGACAGGGGTTCCCACTCCCGAAAAGTTGTAACCGATGGCCACTACGCCAAACTGATTGACCGACAGCGATGGGTTGAAAATGTGTTGATCCTCCCCACCATTGGGCAGGGTCTCCGATTGAATGACTTCGCCGAATGTGTCACCCGCGGTGGCGTCAATTTCAAACCAGTTGAGTACGTTAACCCCTTCGCTCTCGGTCAATCCGGCTGTTTTGATGCCCCAAACGCTTCCTCCCACTTCAACGACGCCAGAAGTCAATTCCGATGAAGTTTCCAGGAACAGCTCGTCCTCGGTGACAGGATCGATCGGTTGTTGGGCGGGAGTGACGTCGGAAAATTCGCCTAACAAGTCGGTTGTCACTTCGACGGGTGTGCCAAGTGCGGCGGCGGTGGTGCCCGCATCGGTGATAGTGGTCAGGATGACACCCTCGACCCCATTGGTACCCACGGCAATCGCTTGGCCGTCGGACGCTTCGAAATTCCTGGCGACCTGAATGGAGCTACCGAATTGTTCCGGGTCCAAATCTTCAAACCGGCTCATGTCGGTCAAGGTCACATCGTCCGACAGCAGGTCGACCTTGGGGATGGTGTAGATGGACA
>JAYZCF010000265.1:0-3830 GCA_036338455.1 Planctomycetota bacterium | reverse complement strand
GAATCTGAAATAGCCAAACCACCCTAGCATCAGTCGCACCCTGCAGCGGCCCGACCTGTTCAGTCCGGCAGCGCAAACCTTCCCCACTCAACTGCGGACGCGCGGACAAGGACCGCCAAATCCAGTCCATTCCAGGTAATTGCCGCCGCAAATTGGCCAGTTTTGCTTTCTCTGAAATTGGATAAAGTCTATACTGGGCTTACACCTTAATTTGCCTGGTCATCGCCGGGTGATCAAAACTGGATTGCAGACACGGTTCGTATCGATGTGAGTGTATTGGACACGCCACACGGTTCCCTAAACAAGAAGAGCTTGCTGAAAATATGATTTGCGTAAGTATTGGACGGGGTCGTCATCGGATGATGATCGCCGAGCGCAAGCATCTGGCAGAACAGGGTGTCGAGCTCGTCGAACTTCGGCTCGATTACATCCGCAGACCGGTCAACATGATGCGACTTCTGGAGGGTCGAGACTGCGCTGTTGTCGCTACCGTCCGGCGTCCCAAGGATGGTGGCAAATGGATGCGGAGCGAGGAAGATCGTTTGATGCTTCTACGAACTGCCATCGCTGATGGCGTTGACTACGTCGACATCGAAGCTGACATCGCCCACAAAATCACCCGCTATGGGAAAACCAAACGGATCATCAGCTATCACAACTTCGATGAAACTCCTGAAAATCTGAACGCGATTCACGAAGCGATGACCAAGCTGGATCCGGACATTATCAAGATCGCCACCACAGCCAATAATCCCATTGATAATATCCGGACGCTGCGTTTATGCCGGGACTCCAAGATTCCTACGGTCGCTTTCTGCATGGGTGAGATGGGGCTCACTTCGCGAATCCTGTGCGGTCGGTTTGGTTCTCCCATGACCTATGCAACCTTTCACGAGGACCGTCAACTGGCGCCAGGCCAGCTGAGCTGGCGGCAAATGACTGAGGAATACAACTACGATCGCATTACAGAGGCCACTGAAATCCTCGGGGTCATTGCGGACCCGGTGGCTCACAGCTTTAGCCCTGCCGTGCACAATGCCTGTTTGCGGGATGCCAACCTGGACATGATCTACCTACCGTTTCGTGTACCAGCCAAACACCTAGAAGAATTTATCACCATCTGCCCTGAACTGGGGGTTCGTGGTCTCAGTGTGACGATTCCCCACAAACAGAAAATTCTCAAGTCTCTCAATGCCATCGATGACAACGTGGCCGGGATTCGAGCGGCAAACACGGTCGTCTTCCGCGATGTCAACGCGTATGGCTACAACACAGACTGTAACGCGGCAATCAAATGCCTGATCAAAAAACTGGAGTTGGATCCCGAAGAAGAAAAACCGTTCAGAGGAATTCGATTTTGCATTATGGGTGCAGGCGGTGTTGCCCGCGCCATCAGTTTTGGAATCGCCCGCAAAGGTGGAGAGATATCGATCACAGCCCGTGACTACCGGAAAAGTGAGGAACTTGCTGCCGATCTCGGATGCGACAGTATTGACTGGCCGAATCGACAAAATTTCGAATGCGACGTTTTAATCAATTGCACCCCGGTGGGCATGCATCCCAACCTCGATGAATCGCCCTTCGAAGCCGAGTGGTTGAATAAAAAGACATTGGTTTTTGACACGGTTTACAATCCGGAGCAGACGTTGTTCATCAAGTATGCCCGGGAAGCTGAATGCGATTTAATCACGGGCGTCGACATGTTCGTTTTACAGGCGGCTCGGCAGTTCAAGTTATTTACCGGGAAAGAACCGAATATCGAACTGATCCGTTACGAAGTCAAACGGGCAACCAGTGCAGCGCGGTACTAGTCTGCCCACCGATGGGACCCCGCCCTTATCTCGCCACCTCAATGGGTATCGCAACTCATGAACCTCTACTTGATCGGATATCGCGGCAGTGGAAAATCTACCGTCGGCCGCCAGGTGGCCGAGATGTTGGAATGGGCCTACCTCGATACGGATCGCGAGATAGAAGACTTGGCAAGCCAATCCATTCGCCGGATTTTCGAGCAGGATGGTGAGCCCGTCTTCCGTGAATGGGAGAGGACTGTGATCCAGGCGGTAGCGATGCGTAACCGGGCCGTCATTTCACTGGGGGGTGGGGCGATCCTGGACCCTGCCAATTGTCAAACGCTCAACGCAACCGGGTGGACGGTATGGCTGAAAGCACCCGCTGCACTGCTCTACTCTCGAATCCAGCACGATCCGCAATCTTCGGAAACCCGGCCACGTCTATCTCAGGATGACGGATTGGCTGAAGTGGAAAACATTTTGCAACAGCGCAGAGACCTTTATGCGGCTTGTGCTGATTACACAGTCGAGATTCACGAATTGCCTCCCCACGAGATCGCAGAGCGTATCGTCAACCAGTGGCGATCGGTCGATATACATTCTTGAACGGATGTTTTTCCACGGGCTCAACCGGGAACACTTCTGGCGTTGACGAGGCCAACAATCCAACTTGAAAAATCGATCTAGTCGTGATCAACAGTTTCCCTAACCCGCTGCTACAGATTCTCGTACTTGCTTTGATCGGCGGGCTGCTTGGCGCGTTTATCAATTGGGCCACATTGCGCTGGGGCTACCAGAAATGGAACTACAGCCCCTGGACCAAGGGCGGGCCCGGCATAACGCCCCGACGTCCCGGAGATTATCTACCCGTGGTCGGCTGGCTGTGGCTTCGTCGAGACTCGGATACCCACGGAAAGATTTTCTGGATTCGGCCTTTCCTCGTCGAATTGCTCTGGGTGATTGGCCTGCCCTGCTTCTTCCTCTGGGAAATGCAAGGAGGGTTGCTTGGATTCCAAGTGCCACCCCAACCAACCTTGGGGGAGATCTGGTTCTGGGGCCACAGCCTCCTGATCGCACTGATGTTCATCGCCACCCTGATCGACCTGGACCAACGTTTGATTCCAGACGGAATTACTGTCCCCGGCGCAATTATCGGCTTGCTCATGGCAGCCGTTTTTCCGAGCTTCCGCTTGCCCGAATTGGTCAGCCAAGGCAATCGCAGTGAGGCCTTCGAAAGCCTGACCTTCATGTCACCCGATCCCCTATCGACATGGCAACTGTCATCCTGGGGCTGCCTGGTTGGGCTGTTGATCTTCTCGGTTTGGGCCTTTGCCCTGTACCCCAAGCTGATCCCGCGCCAGTGGAATCTTCAGGCATGCCTCTTGACCTGTGTTAGCATGGTCCGATTCTGGAAACGAAAGCCGCTCAAAGTGCACCGATACTTGCGGCGGCAAGCCATTACCATCACCGTCATTTGGTTGATCGGGCTCGTTCTCATACCGGTTTTTTGGTACGCCATGCCGGAAAATATTGACAGCTTGTTTGGCGCACTGGTCGGACTCGGTTTTGCGGGCATGTTAGTCTGGTTAATCCGGATCATTGGAAGCCATGCCCTGGGCCAGGAAGCGATGGGATTTGGTGACGTAACGTTGATGGCGATGATTGGCGCTTTCCTCGGTTGGCAGGCGGCGCTGCTGGTCTTCGCCTTCGCACCATTTGCGGGCTTGATCGTTACGGCCGCCAATTTCATTCTGACCCGGGATAACGAATTGGCATTCGGCCCCTACCTTTGTCTCAGCTCGCTCGGCGTCCTTCTGTTCTGGCCGCTGGTCTGGGGCTGGGCCGCGCCTTCCATTTTTGCCGTTGGCCCGATTTTTCTCTTCACGGTCCTCGTCGTTGCCCTTGTGCTGTTTGCTGGCATGCTTTTTGTCATGCGACTGGGCAAGGAAAAGGCCAATTCACCGTCGGAAGAAACCTGATGTGGAAATTGTTTGAATCGAGTCGTCGATTCGACGATCGCCTTCGGCTGATCGAAAA
>JAYZCF010000264.1:0-6229 GCA_036338455.1 Planctomycetota bacterium | reverse complement strand
TGCGCACCCAATGCGTATAAACGAGGCGGGGATCGCTTCCGAATAAAACGCAAAATCGTCCCCCCCCATGCTGGCCTGGGTAATCGGCAAAACGTTGTCAGCGCCCAGTAAATGTTGGCTGGCTGCTCGCACTACCTCGGTGAGGTGATCGTCTGTCGTAACGGGTGGCACGGTGGCACCCCACTCCACTTGTATGTGGGCACTTGTCGCCTGTGAAATACCGCCGGCAATCTGCTTGATTTGTTCTTGCGCAATCTGGCGAGAATCTCTGCTTGTTGTGCGGAGCGTCCCTTTGAGCGAGACGGACGAGGGAATCACATTGCAAGCGTCTCCACCGTGGATTGCGCCGAAGGAGAGCACAACCGGCTGGCGACTGTTGAGAGCTCGGGGTACCAACTGGTAGCAGGCTGACAAAAACTGCGTCGCCGCCGCAATCGGGTCACATGTCTCGTGCGGACGGGCTGCATGGCCTCCCTGGCCAACGATTTCTACCCATAGTTCGTCGCACTGGGCCGTCATCGGTCCCGTTTTAAGAGCGACCGTTCCCACTGGTCGCTCCGGATCAACGTGCAAACCAATGATAGCATGTACATCCTCGAGCACGCCCCATTTCATCAGTCGTTTGGCCCCCCGGACAGTTTCTTCTTCCGGTTGAAAAATATCCCGGATCGCACCGTTTGGGTTTTAATCCTGAAACCATTTTTGCAACGAGATCAGGGCACCGAACACCATCGCTGAGTGGGCATCATGGCCACAGGCGTGCGTCGCGTTTTCCACTTGGCTACGGTAGTCCACCTGTTTTGCGTCACGTACCGGCACCGCATCAATATCAGCCCTTAGTGCTAGCCGCCGTGTTGCGCCAGGGGAACCCAGATCGACCACCAATCCCCGCTTTTCAGGACCCAGGCGACAAGGGATGCCGGCTGCTTGTAGCTGATTGGCCAGATAACGGGTGGTTTCAAATTCCCGCCCGGATAACTCGGGGTTTCGGTGCATCGAGCGCCGGATCTCGATTAACCGAGGGCCGAGTTCGTTAACGCTTTCACAAATTGAGTGATCTGACATCCAGTTTTTGCGGAGCAGGAAAATCGGGCTGAGGTTCAGACGGGTTGTGACCGGGCTCATTGTAGTTGGTGAAATAATGAATCTGACAGAGCAAATAAGCCAGATCTTCATCGATTCTTCAACAACCTGCACCTCGGAAAACCAGATGGGCAGATGCAGTCCTGTTGGGGATGCGCCACTATTGAGACGAAACCTGGCGAGCTTGCTTGAGGTTGAGAACCGGCTCCCCGCCGGTCTAGCGACCGAACCTTGGGTAATCCATGACGGTTCAGCCAACATTGATCCGCATCAGCGTTTTCAGCACGCGGGCCGCCAAGGGGGTGAGACGTGTTTTGTTGTATTGGTCACCTAAACGGCGGATCGCATCAGCTTGGGTTGGGTAAGGATGGATCGTGTTGGCAATTCGACCGAGACCGATCCGATTTTGCATAGCCAGTGTCAATTCGGAAATCAGGTCCCCCCCGTAGCGGGCCACGACGGTTGCGCCGAGGATCTGGTCGCTCCCCCGTTTAAGCAGAACCTTGATAAAGCCATTTTCATCCCCGTCCAAAACGGCTCGATCATTTTCCGCTAAGGATTGGATCAACGTATCGACCGGTACGCCTGTCTGTTGAGCTTCCTGTTCGGTAAGCCCGACCTGAGCCAGCTCGGGCGCCGTGTAGGTAGCCCGGGGAATGAGCAAGCGGCTGACCTTTTTAGCCCCGAGCGGTCCGATCTTGAACAACGCGTTCTGGATCACGATCCGGGCCATGAAATCAGCGGCGTGTGTGAATTGAAAGTGGGAGGCCACATCTCCGGCGGCGTAAATTCGCCGGTTGGCCGTCTGTAAACGATCGTTGACTTGCACCCCTTTTCGGTCGTGTTTGACTCCGGCTCTATCCAGCTGCAGCCCCTCGACGTTGGGCTGTCGTCCCGCGGCGACCAACAGCTTATCGACCGTCACGTCCAGCGGTCCAGACTGGCTCTTGCCACGGATATGAACTTGCCCGTTTTGGCCGGCTGCCAATTGCAAAGACTCACTCTGGCATTCGATGTGAACACCGTCATCAAGTAGCTGTTGCTCAATCAGAGAGGCTGCATCCCGATCCTCCCGAGCCAAGATCCGATTGGATCGTTCCAACAATGTGACACGGCTCCCAAAACGGGCAAAGACCTGTGCCAATTCGACCCCGATCGGTCCGCCACCGATGATCCCGAGTTGGGCGGGTAACTCGGTCAAAGAAAAGATACTTTCATTGGTCAGGTAGTCAATTTGCTCCAGTCCTGCGATGGGAGGGGCAGCCGCTCGGGCGCCTGTTGCGATGACAGCTTTCTTAAACCGCAGGGTCTTCGCTGATCCTCGATCCGGCAGGATCTCGATCGAACTGGGGCAAGCAAAGCGGGCCTGCCCGAAATAGACATCCACCCCCAGGTTGGCAAATCGTTGGGCCGAGTCGACGTGGCTGATCTGCGCACGCAGTCGTCGCATCCGTTGCATGGCGGCGGCGAAATCCAGTTTGGCCGATCCATCCAATCGAACACCGAAGTTCATTGCCGCGCGGAGGTCGGCCAAAACCCGCCCTGTTTTGATCAGACTTTTGGACGGAACGCAGCCCACATTGAGGCAGTCCCCGCCCATCAAGTCCTTTTCGACCAAGGCCACCTTTGCCCCGAGTCCGGCTGCAGCAGCGGCCGTCACCAGCCCGGCAGTCCCTGCACCAATCACGACCAGCTGATAAGGCCCGCTCGGTGTGGGGTTGGCCCAGTCTTGGGGATGAACATTATCCCGCAGATCTGCGTTGTGTTGGTCGAACGGTTGTAGCTGAATCCAATCGGACATCGATTGTCGGCCTCGGTGTTCAGGGTTGCAAAAGGACTCTCATACAATTGGGATGGGCAAGTCGAAGGGGCCGAAGTCTTTGGTCACCTTAACCGACGGTGTCAGGCGGCTTGTCCGCCCGGAGTGCTTTATTTTGAGATCGACTGACCGAAGACCTGTCCCAGGCCGCCATTGCCCGGAATTAAGCTTCCCCGGTTCAAGGAGTCCGGTTCTTGATCAAGTTCAGTGGCGACCGAGATGTACAGCCATACAATTCCTGCACACACCAGTAAAACGATGATTCCGAAGAAGATCAATTTCCAGTAATTCATGGTGCCTTTACCGCGGTCGACTGCCAAGTGTTTCGGGACCGACCAAAGCCTCGTCTGGCAAACGGTCTGAATGCTCCATTCTCCCGTAGGTGCTCCCGGCTGTAAATAACCAATCGTTTTGGATTCGCTCGCCGTAATGATACCATCCGACCAAGAGTTCCGCCGTTACCACCATTGAAACGACCTAGGCAGATCGCCCCCGGTAGTACCCGAGCAACTTGCGCACGATCAATGGAAACGCACCAAGCAAGACAAAACCGATGAACAACTGGGGCGTGATAATTCCGGAAACGCCCTTTTCGGCGAGCTGTTCAAGGCTGGGAACGGCGGAGCCGGCCCAGCAGTAGACGATCGTTCCCGGCAACATGCCGAGTTGGCTGACCCACCAGAACGTGCGGACTTTCATTGGGGTTAGGCCCATCACCAAGTTGATGATGAAAAAGGGAACGGCCGGAATCAGTCGAAGGGTGAACAGGTAAAAAGCCCCTTCCTGCTCAAGACTCGAATTAAACGACACCAGGTGCTGATCAAATCGCCTGCGGAAGAGATCCCGAAACAGATAGCGGCTGAGCAGGAAAGCGAGGCTGGCTCCCATGGTGGAGGCGAAACTGATCAGCACCAAGGCCGGCCAAAAGCCAAGGTACCAGGCATACACGAGTGAAAGGACTGCTGCCCCGGGCAGGGATAGCCCCGTGATAAGTACGTAGATCAACAAGGCCAGCATCAGCACCAAGGCTGGGTGCGCCTGGTAATATGACCTCCATTCCGATTCTTGTGCGGCGAGGGTACTCAAAGAAAGGCTGTCGCGCAACAGAAAAAAAGCAACCGCTGCCGAGCCCATGAACAGCACCAACACCAACCATCGCACCCACGTTCGACGTGGCCGGCAGGAGTCATCCGGGTCCGAGAGGACCGGCGCTGCCGGTCGATTTACATCGGCGTCTGGGGAGTCGCTGGCGTCCATTCGGTTTCGATATTTCCAAATGTTGCGGGTGGGCATCCGGCTTGGCCGGTGGCTGCCCAAAGGAGATCTGTAACAGGATAAAAGAAACCCCCTCCTTTCCAACCCCACGGCCGCGCAGCGGAATTCGTGACTGAGCCATTCTTTTTTGCGATTGTATGGCCTGCCAAAAGACCTAGGATAACGGCTCCCTTATGCGTTCCCGTCTCCAGGATCGAGCCGCTGTGGCTTGCAGGATCGATGTCCCATCCCCAGCAGATATTGCAACAGGTGTTTGGCCATGCAACGTTTCGGGGTCGCCAGGCTGAGATCATTGAGCGTGTACTCGGCGGTCAACACGCGTTGATTATCATGCCGACCGGCATGGGTAAAAGCCTCTGTTACCAGATACCGGCCATCCTCTGGTCGGAAGAGGCGACTGCCCCGGGTAACGGGTCCGAGCGAGGGTTGACGCTGGTGATCTCCCCGTTGATCGCGTTGATGAAAGATCAGGTCGATTCCTTGTTGGCCAAGGGCGTATCGGCGACGTTCGTCAATTCCTCGCTGGGTCGTCAAGAACGAAACGACCGGTATCATCAGATTGGTTCGGGTCAATTCGATTTGCTTTATGTGACACCTGAGCGGTTTCGCAAGCCCGAATTTCTGGCAGCGATCGGGCAGCGCAAAATCCAACTGATGGCAGTCGACGAAGCGCACTGCATCAGTGAATGGGGGCATGACTTTCGGCCCGATTATACCCGTGTAGGCGAAATTCGCGCCCGCTTGGGCAAACCGACTACCGTAGCGTTGACGGCCACGGCCACGCCCGAAGTCCAGTCTGACATAATCGAGCAACTCGGTTTAGTGCCTGAACAAATGACCATGTTTCATCATGGTATCGAGCGACCCAACCTGCAGTTATTGGTGGACCATGTGTGGGATGATGACGAAAAACTGGCTGCCATCCTCGAAACGGTCCAACGGACTGAGGGGAGCGGTATCGTCTATTTCACGTTGATTCGAACGTTGAGCCGGTTCAGTGATGTGCTTCAGGAAAGAAAAATCCCCCACCTCGTTTACCACGGTGACCTCGATCGGTCCCGTCGTCGCCGTTTGCAGGACGAGTTTATGAACCGTGAGCATCAGCTGGTCTTGGCGACCAATGCCTTTGGGATGGGGATCGACAAAGAGGCGATCCGATTTGTTATGCATGCCGAGCTCCCCGGTTCCCTGGAGTCGTACTACCAGGAAATTGGCCGCGCAGGTCGTGACGGTCTCCCGTCCGAGTGCCGACTCCTTTATGACCAGCGGGATCTGGCTACGCAAATGGAGTTTTTGCAGTGGAGCAACCCGGACGTCCAGTTTTACCAGAGAGTTTACGATTTTCTGGAAAACGATCTCGAGCAGGTCAATTCATTTGGGATCGAATGGCTGCGCGAGAAATTGCACCACAAGCAGAAACATGACCGGCGGTTGGAAACCAGCCTGGCGATGTTGGAACGCTGGGGCGTCATTAGTGGAACACTCAACCCGCTTCAGTTGAACGTTGAATCGGAATTGCCGGCTCGTTTTTTGGACGCCGATCGCACGTCAGAGAAGCAGCTCCGTGATCAACAGAAGCTCTTAAAAATGGTGGAGTATGCCAATTACGAGGGCGATCGCAAGGACTTTCTTCATGCCTATTTTGGTTTGCGTCTGCCTGCTTCTCCCCCGTAGGGGAGGCTATGAAAAAACCCCGTTGTCGAGACAACGGGGCGCGGTTTCAGCTGTGGGTACAGGGAACCGGGTTCAGGTTTAGCGGCGACGGGGCGTAACGGCCCGTCGTATTTGTGCTGGGAAAGTTCGACCATAGTAATTTCGCCGCACGGTATTGCCATAAAAATGCAATGGCCGATAGGGTCGCTGCTCGATCGGGGTGGATCGAATCTTAGCGCGGTCCTGGGGGCGGGCAATCACGTAAGGGTAATAACCGGTCTGTGCCGCGGCCGGCTCGGCCACGACGGTTCCCAGCAACAATGCGCCGCAGGCGATGCCGGCAGCAAGCAGGATTCGTCTCATGATGAAGTCTCTCGGGGTGCGTGTTCTGTCGACGGC
>JAYZCF010000263.1:0-7256 GCA_036338455.1 Planctomycetota bacterium | reverse complement strand
AAATGCGGGTGAGAGGATTTGAACCTCCACGACCAATAAAGGTCACTAGGCCCTCAACCTAGCGCGTCTGCCAATTCCGCCACACCCGCCGAGGGATCCTCCATGGTAAGGACTGTTACCGGTCGGTCAAGGGACGTTTGGTGAGATCGGGGCTCTGCTCTCCACTTCGCTCGTCCGCGTGACCGACTGGCCCCCACCTGAGAATCGAGTTCGAGTAACGCGGTGCGGAGCCGTGATGATTCGTCAGCTCCTGTAAATTCCGACGCATGGTGAAACGGTCGACAGGCAATCGAGTTGATGCAATACATGGGCCCGGTTGTGACAGGCATCCTCTCGGCAGTCCAGCCAGCGGGTCATCGACTCCCCCTTCGGATCGCCCAACAAGATCAGCTCATGCGAATCCAGCGACATCCATTCCGAATCATCCAGCTCCGTCAAAAGGGGCTGCACCGCCGCCGTCGCCAAATTGAACCGCCACGCGGCCCATTGCTGGCCGAAGCGAAAACACCGATATCCTACACTTTTCCCGCAAAGCTCGACGACGGCCAAGCCGACCAAATTGAGATTGTCATGCAGGCTCGAAAGATGGAACTGCAAGGTTGATTGCAAATCACTCCAGGACAGGTTGGCCGCCACCACAGCTTGAAAGACCGACTGCAAACCGCGCGCGGCACTGGACAACTCCATTTCGGAGGGGCCATCCAAACTCGCGGACAAGACATAAAGACGACCGTTGGACCCCGACGAACAACTGATGATATCTCCCAAGTGGGTCCCGCCGACACCGCGCAATTTCCAATCACCGCACTCCGAATTCACCACCCGCTCCACACGGGACAGGAATTCTTCACGAGCCTGTCGATCGACCTGGATGACGCGCAACATCTGGTCGAGCGTCTGCACCAGGCTCTCGACCTCGGACCGTGGGGCAATCCCCATGCCGGGTAAGCGATCGAAAGACATATCTTCAATCGCCAAGGAACCGATCACACTCATCGATGCTCCATTCTGGCGGGCCCGGTAACTGGAGGCTGATTCGGCAAAGTCGATCTTCCACCCGGTCATCAACTCGATTTTTTCCTGCAAGTTTTTTAGGTAGGGCAATTGTTGACGGGCCAGCTGGACCGACTGAACATCAGCCGTTTTTTCCGAGAAGACACGGAGGACGGGAGCTACGGGAGAGGGAACGGCATCTAACATGGGAAACCTATCAGGAGGGACGGGGAATGCCAGTCCAGCCAACACGGCTGGACCGCCCGTGATCACGCGGCCCTCGCCGGCACGCGTTCCGGGTCAGGAAGAACCCGTCATTCAGCGCCCGCTGGACCATCGGTGATCATGGCAATCTCATGCAGGTCGGAAATCGTCGACCAGCCATCCATTACCAACTTGAGAGGGAACTGCCCCAAAACGGACCTGCCCAGCAACACTCAGTTGCAGCGGGCAGGGCGGCCCAAGCCGCGGCAAATCCCCTGCAAAAGATACGTCTCAAATTGGGGTGGCCAGATAATTTTCCCAAATTATGCCGGTTCTTCGGGCTCCCCGACAGCGCCACGGGCCGAGCGGGACTGGCCGGAGGCCCCAGAGGTCCCGCTTGGCGGCACAAGCAGGGTAAAACGCCTGAAAACAACGGCTTTTGTTGCCAAGTTGACCCTTGTGGAAAACGGGGGTTCTCTGTAAATTCAAAGATTCAAAATTTATGCAGTTTGTGGAATGCTGCGCTCCGGGTCAGCCGATCCGGACCAAGACAGTTTAAGGGGTGTTACTGCCCCACAAATTTCGGAGACAACCGTGGCCGGTACCAAGACGTACATCGCCAAACCGGGTGAAGTGGAACGACAGTGGTGGATTGCCGATGCCGAAGGGCAAGTCGTCGGTCGACTGGCGAGTGAAATTGCCGTCATCCTGATGGGCAAGCATCGCCCCACTTATACCCCCAACTGTGATACGGGCGATTTTGTGGTGATCACCAATGCCGACAAGGTGCAATTCACCGGCAACAAGTGGGACAAGAAAATGTACACCTGGTACACCGGATACCCGGGACTGCGGAGCGAGACGGCGGGAGCCCGATTCGCACGCAAGCCGGAACAGATCCTACGAGACGCGGTACGGCGTATGCTACCCAAGAATCGCATGGGACGGAAAATGCTCGGCAAGCTGAAAATCTATGTCGGGACGGACCATCCGCATCAGGCGCAGAATCCCCAACCCTTGGTGAGCAAAAACAGCTAAGGGAACGGGCATTTGACCCTCCATTCACAAACTTCCATTTACCATTTTTATTAGATCAGCGAACAAGTCAGTATGGTTGCTACGAAAACAGATCAAAACACGGGTGAAGCGATGGGCACAGGCCGACGGAAATCTTCTGTCGCCCGAGTGCGTGTCAAAGCAGGTTCTGGAAACGTCATGGTCAACGGGAAACCCCTCGACACCTATTTCCCGATCACGGCGGACCAGCGAGCGATTACCGATGCAATGGATGCCGTCGAAAGCCGCGAATCCGTGGATGTCCGCATCTCGGTTAAAGGGGGTGGCAACACAGGGCAAAGTGGTGCCTGCAAGATGGGAATCGCCCGGGCCTTGATCAGCTACAACCCCGATTTTTTCTCCGCCCTGCGGGACGGTGGCTTCTTGACGCGTGACTCGCGTATGAAAGAACGAAAAAAATGTGGTCTGCATGGCGCCCGTCGAGGAACCCAGTTCTCCAAGCGTTAACGCATCGCCCTTACCTGAAAAGATTCACAGCGTTCCAGTCTCTGGAACGCTTTTTTTTGGCGTTTGATTGACATGTGCCCCCTGAGCCACGATTCCACCCCCCGCCCATCCAGCAACCAGGAAGAGAGCCTCAGCCAGAAGTCCCAGCCCACCGGTCGCCTGGTCGGCATCAGCCTGATGTCCCGCCTCGTGACCGATACGGGGACGCAGATCTTCAACCCGTTTCTGCCCTTCATTGCCCAAGGTTTGAACACCAGCCTCGTGTCGGTCGGTTGGCTGGTTGGGCTGCGAAGCGCTTGTGGCCTGCTGGCCCCTCTCTTCGGAGCGTTGGCGGACCGGTACGGGTTTCGCTACCTGCTCTGCCTGGCCTTGGTGACCTGTTCTCTCGGCACCTTACTCGTCGGCCTGGCCAACCACTGGCTGATGGCCGCCATAGGGATGGCCATCTGGGGAATCGGGATGTCCGGTTTTGTCCCAACACTCCACGCCTATCTCGGTGCCTGCCTACCCTACAACATTCGGGCGCGGGGCATTGGGATCGTTGAATACGGGTGGGCCTTGGCCGGAATCGTCGGCCTGTTCTCGGCCGGCTGGCTGATCACCACCTGGAATTGGCGCGCGCCGTTTTTTGTCCTCAGCATTTGTATGCTGGTGATGGCCTTCACGTTTCTCTTCCTTCCCCAACCGCGACTGACAAATCAAAAGCCTCCCTGTGGACCAAGCCGATTCCGCTTTTCCCCACGCGATTTTTTTTCGCTTGGCGAAAACGCCCTCTCGGCCTACGCCATCATGATCGGTGGGGCGCTGGCCTTCTTTGCCGCCATGCAGATCTACATTGCCCATGGAACATGGCTGGATTTACAATACGAAACGGGGCCTGCCATGCTGGGCACGATCGCCCTCATTTTCGGGCTGGCCGACTTGGCAGGGAGTGTCACGGTCAGCCTGTTTACCGACCCAATCGGCAAGCGACGAAGCGTCTTGATCGGTTTAGTGTTCTCCTTAATGGCCTTCCTCCTGTTGCCTCTGCTCGATGGGGGCCTTGTCTCGGCCGTTGTCGGACTCTCCCTCGTCCGGCTCTGTTTCGAGTTCACCATTGTCAGCAATATCGCCCTGCTGAGCGAACAGGTCCCCGAACAACGGGGTAAGGTAATGACGCTGGGGGCCGCGATCGGTGTGGTAGGCATGATCCTGGCCAGCGTCATCGGGCCTTGGCTGTATCTCACCCAAGGGGTTGCAGGCCTCTCCATCGTCTCGGCGGTGATGACCTTTTTAGCCCTTTTGGTCTACGCTCTTTTCACCCGAGACCGGACCGCTTCGGTGAGTTAGGTCTCCAGCGAAAGGGCAGGGCTTCCACCCCCCACTTCGATCACCGAACCGATCACGGCAGCATCCTCAAAGCTGTGATCTTTCAGGAACTGTAAAAGTTCCTCAGTCGATTCCTGGCCCACACCCAACAAGAGCCCGCCGGAGGTCTGGGGATCAAACAGGATCGCCGATTCAACGTTATCGAGATCGGCCCCTGATATCTCAATTTTCGATGCAACAGCACGATTATCCGGCGCCAAAGTGCTCTCGATCCCGCGCTCAACCATCTGCTGAAACCCCGGCAGGGTCGGCAAACAGGAGAGATCCAAGCGAGCCTGGGCCTGACTGGCCAAGAGCATCTCGGACAGGTGGCCAGCCAATCCGAAACCAGTTACATCGGTCAAGGCTGAGACCGGGAAACGTTCGACCAACTCCAAAGCGATCGCGTTACTCTTGATCATCGAATCCAACAACGGGCCGTAAAATTTACCGGCCAGTTCCGACTGCATCAGGCCAGCCAACAGGGCACCCGTTCCCAGCGACTTGCTCAGGATCAACTGGTCACCGGGTCGCAACATACCTTTCGTTTTTGCCTCGCACACCTGGTAGCCCATCACCGTAAAACCGATCGTTACCCTCGGGCCTTCAATCGTATGGCCTCCCACGATCGTCGCGTCGATGCGGCGCAATTCTTCCAGGCTCCCCGCCATCAATTCACGCATGACCTGCCGCTGTGCCCGGGGATGGCCCAGCGGTAGTTGCACCATCGCCAAGGCTGCGGTCGGCTTGGCCCCCATCACAAAACAATCACTGACTGAATTAAGCAGGGCAATTCGACCGACCAGGTAAGGATCGTCAAAGGGTGACGCAAAAAAATCGTTCGTCACGGTAACCTGGCCACCATGCGTCTTGATAATGGCCGCGTCATCCGGGTTCTCGAGACCGACAATCACATCCGGGTGCGGCGGCACAGCAAGCTCGTCCAGAATCGACGTCAGCGTTTCACTCCCCACCTTACCACCACAACCCAAGCACTTCATCGGCAGCTCGCTGCTCGTCTCGATCGACGGGCCCATCGGACGGTAGTCCTGATACATCTTCATGAATTTAAGGTCGATGTGATTCTTCAAACGCCAGGGAAAACCACCCTGAAAAGAGATCCCCTTGTATTCGGCGATTGCCTGATCATTTCCCAAATTGATCAACTTGAGGAAATCACGCTGTGGAACAAAGGGCTTGGCCGGCTGCCCGCCCAACAATCGCTGGATGTTCTCCCACAGGACCGGTCCCTGTCGCACAGCATAAACACCCGCCTTAGGATTTTTATTTCCCACCACGGTCCCCGAATCCCCGACTGCAAACACATATTCGCTCGTGCGGGACTGAAGGGTTGGCAAGGTTGCGATAAACCCGTCTTCTGCCAATTCCAAGCCAAGTTCGCCAAAAATCCCGGGCGCTGTTGCACCCGTTGCCCATATCACCACATCGGCATCCAGCTTGGTGTCCCCGCCAAGTGAGACACCCTGCCTGGACACCGCGCGGACTTCAGTATCGGTCAGGAGTTCAATGCCACGTTCTTGCAGGCTCCGGCGAACTCTCTTTTCGGTAGATTTCGCAATCCCCGACCCAATCGCACGGGACCGGGAAATGATGGTGATGTGAGGCAACTGATCCAGACCTGCCCACTCCGGGTAGAGCCGAAAACGCTCCTGCAAACAGAAGGCGATTTCCAGGCTGCCCAATCCTCCACCCACGATCACAATCCGCTTCGAACCTTGCGATGTCTCCTGCAACCGTTCTTTCAAACGCTCGAGAAATGTCTGCATCGGTTTGATGGGCGTGCAGCTGCCCGACTCGATTTCGACGCCCTCGGTCACCGGAATCGAACCGACACCGACTGACAGCAGGTCATACGCCAGGGGAGGGCGGTGCTGGAACAGGAGTTCACGTTTCTGTAAATCATGTCCGACGACGCGGTCGACGATCAGCCTCGCCCCGGCTGATTGGCTCAAACGGACCAAGTCGATTTCCATTGCCGGTTCTTCGTATTGACCTGCCAGAACACCGGGCAGCATACCGGAATAAGTCACCTGAGGAAAATTGGAAATACAGACCAATTGGGCGTTCTCAATCGGCTTCATTTTCCACATCCGCAGCACATGGGCATTGGTATGTCCAACCCCTAAGAGTACAACGGTATTTCGGCCGAGTTGTTTTTGCACTCACCCATCCTGTACGATAAAGAATCGATTGATTACTGGGTCCTCTTCGGTACGGCGAATGCTTCCGCACGCGGATATTGATCTTAATTGGAAACAGCGCCTGACGGAATGGTGTCGCCAGGTTCGTGGTCTTTTTCCGTTCCAGATCAACCAACCGAGCTTGCCTCGGGACACTTCTGTCGAAAACCCGAGCCCCGTGACGCTCGGGCGAGCCTGGCAGTCGCCTCGCTTCTACCTGGAGGTCGTCCCGGTATTTGTTGTCCTGCTCCTCTACGCGGGCCAAGTCGCACCTAATGTCAACGAAACGCATTACCTGACGAAAGCCAAACATTTCTGGAACCCCGACTGGTGCCCCAACGATCTGTTCCTCGCTTCCTCGTTTTCCCATTACCTGTTCTACTGGGCGACCGGCTGGTTGACATGGTTCGTCTCTCTCGACACGTTCGCGTGGATCGGACGGACCTTATGCTGGGCCGGTTTTGCTGTTGGCTGGCATCAACTCGTCCAATTCTTTTGCAATCGTCCCGGTCGCTCCTTCCTCGGAATCCTTCTCCTCCTGTTATTGATAGATCGCTTCCACCTGGCGGGAGAGTGGGTGATTGGTGGTTTCGAAGCGAAGAGTATCTCCTACGTATTGGTGCTGTTCGCTTTGGAGAGGTACTTCCGCAATGACTGGGGCTTGTTCTGGCCTGTGATCGGCCTTGCCTGCGCCTTCCATGTTTTGGCCGGGGGCTGGGTCCTGATTGCTCTGGTGATTGGCAACCTGCTGTACGCGTTGTCGATGCTGGCTGCAGGCACTCACGCTCGAAACCGGATGCGGTGCCCCACTCTCCCATTCCTTTGTTTCTGGGCACTGTTTGCGCTCGGCGTGCTGCCCCCCTTGATCCAACAGGCCCAAGTAGAGACGGCGGTCCAGCAGCAAGCTTTTCAAGTACAGGTCCACGAGCGGTTGCCGCATCATTTATTATTTGGTGCATTCGCCACCCACCACATTGCCCGGTTTGC
>JAYZCF010000262.1:0-18159 GCA_036338455.1 Planctomycetota bacterium | reverse complement strand
ACCGTCACCCAGGTTAACATTCCGAAGGGAGCCAGCGAGGGCATCTACCCCTTAAACGCGGCCGGCAACGCCCAATTGGGGAAATGGCCTGTTTACTGTATTGGCAATGGCGACGTAGCTGGTCCTGCCTGGGCGTCCACTCAGTTGGCGGAATTGGAGATTGCCGAACCTTACGTCACGATGGAAATCAAACGATCCTCGGTAGAACTCGGTTCTGCTGGTAGCCTGTTCTGCAAGCTCAACCACTTCACACCTTTCGAGGGGGAAGCAAAAGCTGAGATCTTGGGTCTACCACCGAACATCAATGTTCCACCGTTAACGTTTACCAAAGATACGGCAGAGCTGAACTTCCAAGTTGAGACGAATGAGAAAAGCCCGGTAGGCAAACATGGCTCTCTGTTTTGCCGAGTCACCATCACACAAAACGGCGAGCCGATTGTTTCCACGGCAGGCCGTAGTGAATTGCAAATCATCAAACCGAGAAAACCCGTGGTAGCCGCGGCGGCCAAACCAGCGCCAGCGGCCAAACCGGCAGCCCCCGTTGCGAAACCAAAATCACGCCTTCAGCAACTGCGGGAAGCGGCTCAAAACAGTGGCCAAAAGGAAGAATGATCATGACAGGGAAATTCATGACACATCCATCATTTAGCTCGCGACATCTGACAGCGAAAACCTTCTTCGTTTACCTTTTGTTAGTGGGAATGCTCGCCGGTTCGTCGAGTGCCTTGGAGAATGAAAATGGGGCACCGACTAAGGTGGAACCGACACGGCTCGTCGTGACACCCGCCAATGTCAACTTGCAAAATCGACGAGACATGCAGAGCCTTGTGGTGCAGGCGGTCTACCCGAATGGAATTACGCGCGACGTGACTACAGAAGTGACGTGGCAGTTATCCGACGAAGCGATTGCCAGCCGCAATCAGAATATACTGTCTGCCAAACAGGATGGCGAAACCGCGTTGAAGGTCACATTGAACAACTTATCGGTCGATGTACCGGTCAAAGTGACTGCGGCGGCGGCCGACCCGCCCATCAGTTTTAAAAACGATGTCATGCCTGTGTTCACAAAGACCGGCTGCAACTCCGGCAGTTGCCATGGAGCCGCCCGCGGGAAAGACGGCTTTCGTCTTTCGCTTTACGGTTTCGACCCGAATGGGGACTACTACCGATTGACACGGGAGATGCTGGGACGCCGGATCGACTTGGCGCTACCGGATGATTGCCTGCTGATGACCAAATCGACAGGCCAGGTGGCCCACACAGGTGGGAATCGATTTGAGGTAGACTCCCAGTATTATGACACGCTGAAACGCTGGCTGGTCAGTGGCGCGCCCAATGACAGTGGCCCCGTACCGACCGTTACCAGTGTCGAACTGTACCCGGCAGACGGCCTGCTCAACGGAGCGGGTGAAACCCAACAGATGAGCGTGCGAGCGATCTACTCTGACGGGACGGACCGCGACGTGACTTCGCTCGCCTACTTCTCCACTAACAATGACAACGCGCTTTCCATCGATCAATCAGGCCTCGTCACGGCCAAGAACCGGGGGGAAGCATTTGTGATGGCACGGTTCGACACGCACACGGTCGGCTCGGACTTTATCGTGTTGCCAAAAGACCTTGAATTCCAATGGACCGAGATTCCGGAGAACAACTATGTCGATACGCTGATCAATGACAAGTTGAAAAAGCTACGCATCCAGCCTTCCGAACTCTGTTCGGACACCGAGTTTATGCGTCGCGTCTCACTCGACATTTGCGGCATCGTACCGACGCCGGAAGAAATACTGGCCTTCGAGGCCGACCCTGCCGAAGACAAGCGGGCCAAGTACATTGACCAACTCCTCGAAAGAAAAGAATTTGTCGAGATCTGGGTGATGAAGTGGTCGGAGTTACTGCAAATCCGCTCGACCCAACAGGTCAGCTACAAAGCGACTTTACTCTATTACAACTGGCTGCAATCGCAGATCGCCAACAATGTGCCGGTTGACCAGATGATCAAAAACCTGCTTGGCAGTGAGGGCGGGACGTTTGCCAACGCAGCCACCAATTATTATCAAAACGAACAGAATACGCTCAAAATTGCCGAAAATGTTGCCCAGGTCTTTATGGGCACGCGGGTGCAATGTGCGCAGTGCCACAACCACCCCTTCGATCGTTGGACCATGGACGATTACTACGGCTTTGTCGCCTTCTTCTCCCAGATTGGTCGCAAGGGTGGAGCGGACCCGCGCGAAACGATCGTTTTCAACAGCCGCGGTGGTGAAACGAAACACCCGGTGACCAACCAGAACATGGCTCCCAAGTTCCTGGGAGGCGAGGCCCCTGACACCAAAGGGAAAGACCGCCGTGCGGTCTTGGCCGAATGGCTTGCTTCCAAAGAAAACCCCTTCTTTGCCAAGAACCTGGCTAATATCGTTTGGGCGCATTTCTTTGGCCGCGGGATCGTGGACGAGGTAGACGATGTCCGCATCAGCAACCCACCCGTCAACAAAGCATTATTGAATGAACTCGGAAATAAATTCACCGAGTACAACTATGACTTCAAAAAGCTGGTCCGTGACATCTGCAATTCCCGCACGTATCAACTAAGCACTCAGGCCAATGCATCGAACGAGTCGGACCGCTCCAACTTCTCCCATGCCAGCCTTCGTCGAATCCGATCGGAAATCCTGCTCGACGTCATCAGTCAAGTGACGGAAACGCAAAACAAATTTCGCGGATTACCTCTCGGTGCGCGAGCGGTACAAATAGCTGATGGCAACACTTCGACTTACTTCTTAACCACCTTCGGCAGAGCGAAACGCGAATCGGTTTGCTCGTGCGAAGTGATCACTGAACCAAATCTTGGGCAAGCTTTGCATCTTCTTAACGGGGATACGATCAACGCCAAGATCCAGGCGGGTAAAGTAGTCGAAAAGCTGCTAAATACTGAGAAGAAGACTCCTGAACAGATCATTGAAGAGATCTACATGCGTTGTCTGGGAAGACGTCCCAATGAAACGGAAAAACAAACACTGGGGGTCACTGTCACGGAGAGTGAGGATAAGCTTTCAGCCCTGCAGGACATTTTCTGGGCCGTATTAAACTCCCAGGAATTTGTTTTCAACCATTAATGCAAACCGCCCGTTCTTCCCCACAATGAGTAACAGGCTCAAGTGCCATGATGCGAATTCTCCCAACCTATCGATTGATTCCCTGCCTGCTGTTGACAGGTGGTTTTCTGATGGTGTTTACACCAACCAATCGTGTTTCGGCTGAAGATGACAAGAAAGAAGCAAAGCTCACATTTGACGATCAAGTCAAGCCTTTGCTGATGCAACGTTGTGGAAATTGCCACAACTCCGACAAGAAATCAGCCGACCTGGATCTTTCCAACTACACCAACATGATGCAAGGCGGAGCTTCGGGATCCGTTATTGAACCCGGTTCAGCGTCGGACAGCTACCTGTTCATGCTGATTACGCACGAAGAGACACCGATCATGCCACCCGGGGAAAACAACAAGTTAAAGCCTGAACAGATCGATCTGATCGCCCGCTGGATCGATGCGGGTGCCTTGGAAAACCAGGGGAGCAAAGCCCGCATCTCGAAGCCCAAATTTGACATGACCGTCTCTGGGTCGGCATCCACCCGACCCGAGGTTGTTGCCAATTGGCCGCGGCTTGTACTGGAAACCCAACTCAAGACCGAACGGCCCACGGCGGTGCCCACAATGGCCACCAGCCCTTGGAGCCCCACGACTGCCATCGCCGGGCAAAAGCAGATCCTGCTCTATGACAATGCCAAGCAACAATTGACCGGCATCCTCCCTTTTCCGGAAGGACAAGCAACCGTTCTGAAGTTCTCGCGCAACGGCTCGTTGCTCATGGCCGCCGGAGGCCAGCATGGAGCCGGAGGGAAGGTCTACGTTTGGGACGTCAAAACAGGGCAGCGTGTCATGCAGGTGGGCGACGAAATCGACAGCATCCTGGCGGCCGACCTGAGTGCGAATCACAAAATGATCGCTCTGGGCGGCCCCCAAAAGATGATTCGCGTCTATTCAACAGCGGATGGCTCGCTGCTTTACGAAGTTAAGAAACATACCGACTGGGTCACCTCAATTGAGTTCAGCCCGGACAATGTTCTCTTGGCCACAGGCGACCGAAATGGAGGCCTTCACGTGTGGGAGGCGGAAACAGGCAACGAATACCTGACACTCAAAGCCCACAGCCAGATGATATCTGACATCAGCTGGCGATTGGACGCCAACGTTTTAGCTTCCGCCAGCCAGGATTCGACCATCCGGCTTTGGGAAATGGAAAACGGTGCACAGGTCAAGAACTGGGGAGCCCATGGAAACGGCGTCACCAGCCTCGACTTTACTCGGGATGGACATCTTGTCTCATCCGGCCGTGACAAGGTGGCCAAACTCTGGCAACAGGACGGCAAACAGGTGCGTCAGTTCCCGGCCTTAGCCGACGAGACGTTAGCGGTGACGTTTTGCAACGAAACCAGCAAGCTCATCTGCAGCGACTGGACGGGTATTGTGAGGGTTTTCAAAAGTGATGATGGTACGCACCTGGCAGACTACGATACTAACCCAGCCCAATTATCAGAAAAGCTAAAATATTCCGAAGCTCAACTGGTTGAGGCCAACCAGAAACACGCACCCCTAGTGACGCAGTTAAATGCAACGGTTGCTAAAGTCAATGAACTGACTACCAAGATCCAGTCGGCCCAACAGGTGATTACGCAGGCTGAGGCAAAACTGAACGAACAGAAAAAGCAACTGGCCACGCTCAACCAGCAATTGGAGTCAACCAAAGCACAGTTAGCGGTGCATCAAAAAGAGCTCGCGACCAAAGTACAGGCCAAGCCGATGCTTGAGCAGTCATTACAAAAAGCAAATGAGGCGGTTGTCACCTTGGGCCAAGACGAAGAGCTCAAGGCCACGGCTGGTGCGATTGCAGGCAAACTCACACAAGTGGATGCCCGCATTACCCAATTGCAGCAACTCGTCACCCAACTCACCCAGACCCAGTCCACCACCGAGAAACAGGTCGCCGAACTGAACACGCAGTTGCAGGGAACTCAGTCGGAAATGACGGCAGCCGTGACACAGCTACAGGGATTACAAAAAGAAAAAGCGCCGGTGGACCAACAGAAGGCGACGCAAGAACAACAGACCCAAGCAGCTGGCCAGCAAGTTGCCCACTGGCAAGGTCAAGTCAATTGGCTCAAAGGGGAAATTGAGTTCAAGGCAGCCATGGAAAAAGTCTCGACGGAACTAAACAATGCCACCGAGGCAATCGCTACCGAGGATATCGCATTGCAGGAAGTCGAAAAGAAACTCGCCGGGGTTGAGCAGGAGGTTGCCTCTCAAAAGGCTAACAAACAAGCTGCCGAGCAAAAAGCGGCAGAAATTCGCCAGCGAATGTATGAGCTGCAAGGCATCGCCAAATAACTTACCAAGGAATGGAAGACCGACGGATGCAGGCGCAAAAGGCAATTGCCAATTCAAGCCAGCCAGGCTCTCAAGGCAATCACAGAACACGGAACATGCCTGTCTGCGAAAAAGAAACAGGTCCAAACCGGACGGAACCGAGTGAACTCGATTTTTAAGGCATTATTATTGTCCGTCACCCTTGAAGCTTTCGAAAATAACAAGTTAACAGAGCGAGCATCTCGAACATGACCAAACCGGGTTCACGGACTTTTGACAAACCGAAGGCCGACCCCGACCCGGGTTCGAAAAGCCATCTCAAAGAAAAGATCCATGAAATCATCTTTGAGGCGGATACGCCCGCCGGGATGGCGTTTGATGTCTTTCTTCTCGTCGCCATTCTATTGAGCATCCTGCCGGTATGTCTTGATTCGGTGGAACCACTCCACCAGTCATTTGGGCAACTCTTTTGGTACATGGAATGGTTTTTCGCCATCCTTTTTACGATTGAGTACCTATTGCGAATCTACTGCGTCAGGCGGCCGTGGCGTTATGTAACCAGCTTTTTCGGCATTGTTGACCTGATGTCTTTCTTACCTACCTACCTGATTGCATTTATCAGCCCCGGCACCTCCTTTGCTGTCCTGCGAGCACTTCGCCTGTTGCGCGTCTTTCGCATCTTCAAGCTCGTATGGCTGATGAATGAAGCCAATGAAATGGGACACGCCATCCTGCAGGCGCGGGGCAAAATCGTTGTGTTTTTCTCAGTGGTTCTGATTTCGGTCTGCATGTCCGGCACCCTGATGTACGAAATTGAGAATTTTGGCATCCCACTGGAGCAGCGGGTCCACCGCGAGTTCAGCAATATCCCGGAATCGATCTACTGGGCGATCACGACCATGACAACGGTCGGTTACGGAGACATCGTACCGACAACAGTTCTTGGGAAAATTGTCTCCTCGATGCTCATCCTACTCGGCTACAGCCTGATTATTGTACCGACCGGTTTTGTGTCGGCCGAATTCCTGACCGTCAAGAAAAAATCAATCACGACACGAAACTGCCAATCGTGCGCAAACGAGGGACATGACGCGGATGCGATCTTCTGCAAGTACTGTGGTGAGGCGTTGTGAAATGAGCTCGAACCATATGACCGCTCGCACCTTTACCCCAGTTGTTCGTGAGCGAACAAAAACGATGCTCTCGGTTCGGGAGGTGAAGCGATGACCAATGCGATTGAGCTTGAACAGGTCACGAAAAAGTTTGGCCGTCAAACGGCAGTAGACCAACTCCAACTTGCGGTCCCGCGTGGCGCGATCTACGGATTCATTGGGCCGAACGGGTCGGGAAAAACGACGACGCTGCGGATGATCCTCCGGATCTTCCAACCCGACGAAGGACGGGTGACGGTCCTTGGAAAATCAACCGGCAAAACGGCAGACAATCGATTAGGCTACCTGCCCGAAGAGAGAGGACTTTATAAACGTATGCGGGTCAAAGATATCCTGACCTATTACGCCAAACTCAAAGGAATCCGCGATTGCCGAGAGGATCTGGACCACTGGCTGGAAAGACTGGGAGCCAGCCAATGGGCCAACAAAAAAATTGACATGCTATCCAAGGGGATGGCGCAAAAAATACAGTTTATTGCCGCGGTCATCGCCAAACCCGAATTAGTCATTCTGGATGAACCTTTCAGCGGACTCGACCCCGTCAATCTGGAATCGATCCGAGATGCTGTGTTCCAGTTGCGTGAAAACGGAACAACCATCGTCTTTTCAACGCACGACATGGATATGGCCGAACGGATGTGCGACACCATTTTCATGATCTTTCGCGGAAAGAAAGTCCTGGACGGAACACTGACGAGTATCCAATCCGAGTTTCCTGCCAATCGCCTACGAGTACAATTTTCGGATGACCTTTCCATGCCCGATCTGCCGGGCGTCGAAGCTGTCCAATCCAACGGTCGCTTTCATGAATTCACCCTCCCCGCGCACCAAGACTCACAAGTATTATTGCAACAACTGGCGAGCCAGAGGATCGTCACCCATTTTGAAATACTCAAGCCCTCGCTGCATGACATCTTTGTCCAGATTGCCAGCCCCGAGAGAAACGAAAACGAAAAACAGCAACCTGTTTGAATTTGGCACGGATATCGCTTTCCCAGGAAAGATAGATCTTTTTGCATTTTTTCATCTCGGGTGACTACAATTGCTATCACGACCGGGAGCTCAGCAATTTAGTCATACCAGAATCCATTCCTCACGGCTGACGGAAAGCAACCAGACCGATGCGACACGCAAAACCACACCGACTCTCAGTCTCGAATCGAAACCGGCAAAAGATCAGAAACCTGAATCACCTTAATATTTACTTGGCAACTACCGTTTTCGCCATCGCGTTCACCCCGTGCCAAGGAGTCCTGGCAGCCCCTCAGTCGAACGAATCGCCCCTTTCCTATAACCGCGACGTTCGACCGATCCTGTCGGAAAACTGTTTCGCTTGTCATGGCCTCGATGCGGAAAACCGAGAAGCAGACCTTCGTCTTGACCAGGCCGAGACAGCCGTTGGAACCGCGGGTGGAGATGCGGCCATTGTGCCAGGCCACCCCGACAAAAGCCCACTCTGGCAGCGTGTCATCTCGGATGCCCCGGATGAGATCATGCCTCCGAAAGAATCCCACAGAGAGTTGACGACATCAGAAAAAGAGACGCTGCGCCGTTGGATTGAACAGGGTGCCCCTTACCAGAAACACTGGGCATTCGAACGGCCTGCGAAACCACCTGGTGACGGAATTGATTTTTTTGTTCAACGATTGTTGGCAAGAGAAAATCTTTCCTTTTCCCCCGAAGCAGATCGTCCCACCTTGATCCGTCGAGTGAGTTTTACCCTTACCGGGCTACCGCCGACGATCGACGAGGTCAACGCTTTCCTCAACGATCCATCGGAAACGGCTTATGACTCGATGGTCGCCCGGTATCTCGCATCGCCTCATTTCGGGGAAGAGATGGCACGGCACTGGCTGGATGTTGCCCGTTATGGGGACACACACGGTATGCACCTGGATAATGAACGTCAAATGTGGGCCTACCGCGATTGGGTGGTGGACGCCTTCAATCGAAATCTGTCCTACGATCAATTTACCATTGACCAACTCGCCGGTGACCTCGTGCCCAACCCGACTCAAGATCAGTTGGTTGCCACCGGGTTCAATCGTTGCAACGTCACGACGGGAGAAGGGGGCAGTATCAAGGAAGAATTTATTTTCCGCTACGCTGTTGATCGTGCCAGCACGACCGCCCAGGCTTGGCTCGGCCTAACAGCCGGCTGTGCTGTTTGCCATGATCACAAGTATGATCCGATTTCACAAAAGGAATTTTACTCCCTTTTTGCTTTCTTCAATTCCAACGCGGACCCAGCCATGGACGGAAACGCGTTGCTGACGCAACCGGTCATTAAAGTAAAGCCGGAAGCTTACGAGAGCAACATGAAAGGTTTTGCCGAACGAGAGTCGGCCCTTCAAAAAGCCATCGAACAAAAAGCCGAAACCGTTACTTATTCGGATCCCGCAGAACAGCAGCCCAGACCTCCGATCCAACAGACGGAGACGGTCTGGTTTGAGGATGCTTTCCCCGACGGTGCCAAGGTGAATGCGCCGGGCCCTGTCTTGGTCGAGCAACCTGTCCATAGTGGTCGTAAATCTCTCAAAGTTGTCGGCTCAGGACTCGCTCAGACGTTTTACGACCAAGGTGCCGCACCGCTGGAAACTCCGGATCAGGGGCGATTTTTCTTGAATGTCTACCTCGACGCCCAGGATCCACCCGAAGAGATCATGGTCCAGTTTCTCACACAAACCTGGAACCACCGCGCCATTTGGGGCGCGGACGTGATTGACTGGGGAAAACCGAACAGCAGTGAGCGATTTTCAGCCGGACAACTGCCGGCGACGGGCAAATGGGTCAAGCTGGAGTTCGACGTAGAGAGTGTCGGTCTTTCCGCGAACACGCCCGTCCGTGGCTTCGCTTTCACCGTCCATGGGGGAACCGCTTATTTCGACCAGTTAGGGGTCACGGGGCAGACCGACCCGGTCACCGACCCACAACTCTCGTTGTCGGCATGGCGCCAATCTCGCGTAGGCAAGGAAACCTCTGGGCTGCCGGCTGAGCTGAACCGCTGGCTGAAAGAAGGCCCCGACGCCGAACGGACAGCTGAGGAACTGGCAAGACTGCGCAACCACTACGTGGCCCATGTCTGCCAATCGACGATGGATTCGTTCAATGATCTGAAAAACGAACTGCAAGCCGTCAAAAACGAACGCCTCGCATACGACCAGTCCGTTCCCTCCACATTTGTTTTCCGTGATCTCCCTCAGCCTCGCGATAGTTTCGTCATGATTCGCGGGGAGTACGACGCGCCCGGTGACCCGGTCAACCCGGATACACCGGCTGTCCTGCCTCCATTGCAATCCTCGGGTCAGCGGGCCAATCGTCTCGATCTGGCCAAGTGGTTGGTCGCCCCGGAGAATCCGCTCACTGCCCGGGTGGCAGTCAACCGTTTTTGGCAACAAGTTTTTGGGATTGGACTGGTAGAAACCAGCCACGATTTTGGGACCCAGGGTTCACTCCCCACGCACCCCGAGCTGCTGGACTGGTTGGCTGTCTGGTTTCAGGAAAATGATTGGGATGTGAAACAATTGATGCGTTTGATGGTCACCAGTCAGACCTTCCGGCAACAGAGTATAGCACCAACCGAACGCTGGAGCGCCGATCCCAGTAACCTGCAACTGGCCCGTGGTCCCCGGTTCCGCTTGGCCGCCGAGCAACTGCGTGACCAGACTCTGTTTGTCAGTGGTTTGATGGTGGACGACATGGGTGGCAAAGGGGTCAACCCGTACCAACCGCCCAACATCTGGGAGCCCCTTGGGTTTGGCGGCTCAAATACACGTTATTACAAACGTGGCAACGGAAAAGACCTGTATCGGCGCACCCTCTACACGTTCCTGAAACGGACCGCGCCTCACCCGATGCTGGAAAATTTTGACGCCCCTCCCCGAGAACAATCCTGCATCCGGCGGGACCGAACCAACACACCTCTACAGGCCCTCCAACTATTGAACGATGTTCAGCATTTTGAAGCGGCCCGCGCGTTTGCCGAGCGAATGATCCGCACGACCGAAAACAGCGAAGATCGAATCGATTTCGCCTACCTCAGCCTGCTCGCCCGTCATCCATCGCAGCAAGAGACGGAGATTCTCCTGGAATTCCTTGAGCGACAGACCCGGAAGTATGAATCCGCACCCGAGGCCGCCAAGAAGGCCATCCATTTTGGCGACTCCCAACCACCAGGCGACGTCAATGAAGTAGAGCTTGCGACTTGGACTCTGGTCGCAAACCTGATGTTTAACTTAGACGAGGTCATTGTCAGAAACTAGTGAACGCCATGCAACCAAACGATCCTCGATTCCATTATCAACTATTGCAAACAAGACGCCAGTTTTTTGGCGGTGTCGGAGTTCGCCTTGGCGGCTTGGCGATGGCCTCATTGATGGCAGGGGAGTTGCACGGCCAAACCGACGAAGAACAGGTCCATCCCGCGCTTCCAGAGTTGCCCCACTTTCCACCTCGCGCCAAGGCGGTGATTTATCTCCATATGAATGGCGGGCCCTCTCAGCTCGACACATGGGATTACAAGCCAAAACTCGTAGAACAATTTGACAAAGATCTTCCCAAGGATTTTCTCGGCAATCGCATTACCACGATGACCAGCGGTCAGGCCAAATTTCCCGTCGCACCAACCAAGTACTCGTTTGAACAACACGGAGAGTGTGGCCGCTGGGTGAGTTCCCTCTTGCCGCACACAGCCAAAATTGTTGATGACATTGCCTTGATCAAGACCGTTCATACCAATGCCATTAATCATGATCCAGCCTGTACGTTCGTGATGACCGGCAGTGAGGTCCCCGGCAAACCAAGCATGGGATCGTGGATTTCTTACGGACTGGGAGCGGAAACGAATAACTTGCCAGCCTTTGTCGCGTTGGTTCCGAATTTTCCCAGCGGGTCCAACGCTCAGGCGCTCTACAGCCGTATGTGGGGCCCGGGCTTTCTACCGGGCAAGCACAGTGGTGTCGTCTTGCGGGCCGGCGCTGAACCAGTCCTTTATCTTGAGAACCCCCCTGGGGTCGACCGTTCTGACCGCCGCGCTATGTTGGACGCATTAGGCAAGTTGAACGACAGGGGATTTAACCGGTTTGGCGACCCCGATATTCAAACACGGATTGCCCAATACGAAATGGCCTACCGCATGCAAGCGAGCGTTCCCGAATTGACCGACCTCGGGCAGGAGACACAAGCAACCAAAGACCTGTATGGCCCAAATGTTGAGAAGCCAGGCTCCTTCGCGCAAAGTGCCCTGTTGGCTCGCCGCCTGGTCGAACGCGGGGTGCGAATGGTACAGATCATGCATCGCGGCTGGGACTCTCATGGGAATCTGCCGGTCGAGCTGGGAAATCAATGTATGGATACCGATCAGCCAACCGCGGCACTGATCACCGACCTGAAACAGCGCGGTATGTTGGATGACACGCTCGTCGTATGGGGTGGGGAATTCGGACGGACCGTCTACTGCCAAGGAAAATTAAGTAAAGAGACGTACGGTCGTGATCACCACCCACGAAATTTTTGTATGTGGATGGCAGGGGGCGGCATCCAGGGCGGGGTCGAGCTCGGAGAGACCGACGAGTACTCCTATAACCCGATTGCCGACCCGGTTCATATCAATGAAATCAATGCCACGATCCTGCACTGCTTAGGCATCGATCACGAAAGGTTCACGCTACGCTACCAGGGACTCGACCAGCGATTGACCGGAGTTGAGCCGATGCGGGTTATTAAAAAGATCCTCGCCTAAGGGCAACCCGTTGGTTACGCAGGTTCCTTAGCGGTCCTGTTGACCAGCCGCCTTGCCTGGAACGCGCGGATCGTGTGCGCCGGTGAACCTTCTTTTTTCCGGATCCCACGCAATTGCCTGGGTCACGCCGCTGGAAGAAGTCATGGACACATCATGGCCCAACTCCTCCAGACGCTTGACCTGACTCGGATCCAGGCTTCTTTCTACCGAAAGTCGGTCGGGGGACCATTGATGATGGACTCGTGGAGCGCCAATCGATTGCCCGATCGGCATGCCAAGATCGAGGTGGTTTATGATCCCCCAGACGACTTGTGTGATGATCTTCGGTCCCCCAGCTGCTCCAATCGTCATGATTGGCTGCCCATCCTTCAGCACGATCGTCGGACTCATACTGGACAAAGGTCGCTTACCGGCGGCAACGGCATTATTCTCTCCGCCCACCAGACCAAACGCATTCGGAACGCCGGGGGCAATCGAGAAATCATCCATCTCGTTGTTCATCACAACACCGAGGCCCGGGACAATTACCTTGGAACCGAAAGTCGTATTCACCGTTGTTGTAATGGCAACCCAGTTTCCAGCGGCATCTGCAGCGGAAACGTGTGTCGTATGTTTCCCGAAGAAATCCCCATCCTTAGGAGGAGGCGTACCATGGGCAGTCACCGCAGAAGCCTTATTCAGGCTGATTTTCTTCGCCAAATCCTGGGCGTATTGTTTATCGATCAACCCGCGAGGCACCTTGACGTAATCGGGATCCCCCAGCCAATAAGCCCTGTCGGCAAAGGCTAATTTCATCGCCTCGGCCACGACATGTCGCATCTGGGCCGGGTCCTGCTGGTAAAGCTGAGCCAGATCGAACGCTTCCAGGATATTGAGAATTTGGCCTACGTGAACGCCGCCACTGCTGGGCGGCGGGAAACCGATTATCTCGTAACCTCGGTAGGTTGTACGAACCGGCTCGCGGTCGACCGTCTTGTAATTTTTGAAATCTTCAACCGTCATAATTCCGCCATTCTCGGCCATCCAGTCCGCCGTCTTCCGAGCAAACTCCCCCTGATAAAACCAGTCTGTTCCCAACTTGGCTATCATCTTCAAGGTGTGAGCCAAGTCTGTTTGGCGCAATACCTCACCGGGCTGATAGATACTGCCATCGGGCTTGAGTAGCACCGCAGCCGATCCTGAAAACTGCTTCAGATATTTCTGGGTGCTTCGCAGTCTGCCCGAATAAACACGATCCACAGGAAAACCTTCTTCGGCGACAGCAGCAGCCTCATTGGCGAGCAAAGAGAACGGCAATTTACCGAATCTGGAAACTGCTTCGGAATACGCTTTCAAGGCCCCCGGTACACCACTGGCCAGTGGACCGACACGTGAGAGTTTCCCGTCGGCAACGCCATCGCGCAAGTACATGTCACGGTGGGCAGCACCGGGAGCCATTTCCCGGCCGTCGATCGCCACCAGCTCGCCCGAGGCGGTGCGAATCAGGATGAAACACCCACCCCCAATGCCCGAATTGAAACCATCGACCACGCCCAAGGTCAGTGCAGTCGCGACGGCAGCGTCGACTGCGTTCCCACCCTGCTCAAAGGCCTTGAGACCCGCATCAGTCGCGATCGGATTGACCGAAGCAACCATGTTCAGCTCGGAACGCCCCGTATGATCCGTTTGCCCAACCAGAGGCCGCAAGGGGATACAAAGGAGCGATAAAACGACAAGCAAGAAACAGACTCGCACCTGCTGACAACCCGGTTTTTGGCGTATAAGTTTCACCACCCCTGTTTCATTCAGCATTTATGTTGCCCCATTATTTGAATCCGACTTGCCAACAATTCACCGCTTACTCTAAGCTGACATTATGACACTTCCGCCCGAACAATCCGATTCTGAAAAACGCGATACCGCTGAAGATTCGGAAGAAATTAGCGACGCCGATATGAGCGGTGAAGAGCTCTCATTAGAGCAGTTGAGTCGTGCTTATGCAGAAGTTCTGCAAGGTCGCGAGGAGGATGAGACTGCGTACGACGAAGGCGAAGTCGGCGAATCAGACGATGACGTCGAATCGGAAGAAGATGCCGAAACGGAAGGTGACGAACCCACCGAAGGCGCAGCACCCGCGGATTCTGAACAGGACTTCGACCCGGCCGAGGAGGACGAGCAAGATAATGCTGGCTGCCCGATTGAGCCGGAAACCATCCTGGAAGCGATTCTGTTTGTGGGATGCCCACCAGGCAATTCCCTGACAGCGCGGCAAGTTGCCGCCATCATGCGTGATGTCAGTCCAAAAGAAATTAAAGGTCTAGTTGAAAAGCTGAACAAACAATACGAGAAAAGCCAAGCTCCCTACCGTATCGTCTCCGAATCAGGAAACCTGAAAATGGAGTTGGTTGATGACGAAGAAATGAAACTTGTTCGCTCGCAGTTTTACGGTGAAATTCGACACGCCAAGCTGAACCAGAACGCCATCGAAGTTCTGGCCGTGGTCGCCTACAACCAGCCGGTGAGCAAAGAGGAAATAGAGAACATCCGGACGCGTCCCAGCGGCTCCGTGCTCTCGCAAATGGTCAGACGGCAGTTGCTTCGATTCGACACCTCGGAATCGAAACCCCGCCGCAAAATTTACAGTACAACTGAACGGTTTTTGGAATTATTCTGTCTCGAGTCCATTGGTGATTTGCCACAAACCAATAGCGCTTCGGACATGGATGAACTGGCGGATTGAGACCTCGAAAAGAAGCAAAATAAGTGGGCAGAAATCAGCCGCCCGTTTCATTTTCTTCGGCGCGCTCGTGCGCTCGACACATTGGCTTTTTGGCTTCGAAGAGAATAAACATTCCGCCTTAACAATCGGGTGCTGCCCCATTGTTGCGAATCCAGCCCAAAAGATCTTATAATCTGTCTTTCGAATAACAGGCTGAACCCTGTTTCTATTTTCCCTGTCCAACCCGTTCGGGTTTTGATTCTGGAGAAGCTGGATGCGTAATGTGGTCGCGCTCGTACTGGGTGGTGGTCGTGGAACAAGACTTTTTCCGTTGACGTCGATTCGCAGTAAGCCCGCCGTACCCCTCGGTGGCATGTACCGTTTGATTGACATCCCACTTTCCAACTGCATCAACAGCACTATTCGCCGGATCTTCGTATTGACTCAGTTCATGTCCACCAGTCTGCATGGTCACATACGACGCACCTACAACTTTGATAATTTCAGTGGTGGATATGTCGAGGTACTAGCCGCGCAGGAAACGATGAGTGAAGGCACCGACTGGTATCAGGGGACCGCAGATGCCGTCCGCAAGAACCTGCGACAAATCAATCGGAGTGATATTGACTACGTCGTGATTCTTTCGGGAGATCAACTGTACCGAATGGATTACCGTAAATTGATCCAATCCCACCGAGATTCAGAGGCTGATGCGACGATTGCCTGCATGCCGGTAACTCGTGAACAAGCCAGAGGATTTGGCATCATGCAACTGGACGACCATGGCCGTGTGCGAGGATTCCTGGAAAAACCAGAATCGGACGAAGCGATCGACAGTGTCAGGACCGCCCCCGAATGGATCGATGCCAAGGGGATTCAGAGCCGTGGTCGCGACTGCCTAGCCAGCATGTGGATATACGTGTTCAATCGTGAACTACTGGTCGATGTATTGGAAAACAACAGCTACGCCGATTTTGGCCGCGAAGTTTTTCCAGCAACCCTGGAATCCCATCGTGTTCAGACGCATCTATTTGACGGCTACTGGGAGGATATTGGAACCATCCGTTCCTTTTACGACGCGAATATTGGCCTCGCCCATGAGAATCCTGACTTTCGGCTTTTCACACCGGAGGCCCCGATCTATACACGGCCCCGTTACCTGCCCCCGACCAACCTAGGTGACGTTTCGGTGCATAACAGTTTGATCGCCAATGGCTGCCAGATTGGCAAGGGGAGTCATATCGAGAACAGCATCATCGGCCTCCGGACGATAATCGGTAACGATGTTCACGTGAAAGACTCGATCATCATGGGAGCCGACTACTACAGTGATTCCTCACGGAAAGGACGCGACTCCGGCGCAACCCCGCCTCTGGGGATTGGGGATCACTCCAGGATTTACGGCACAATTGTCGACAAGAACTGCCGGATTGGCTGTCACGTACTGACGGCCAATGATTCCGGGGTGGTGGAAACCGATCTGCAGCACCCGACCTGCGTCATCCGGGATAGCATACCGATCATCGTCAAGAGCGGCCAATTGCCAGATGGTTGGACCTTAAACGACTTCATGGTGGAACAGCAAAAGGGGAAACGTCCCTCAGCGGATTAACGCTCTGTTTTCCACGGCTTCGTCTCGAAGCGAAGCGGCTTGGAAACGACGGTACTGGAGACCCGCTTTGGAACGGGGCCAACCTGAATCTTCATCTGGTTGAGCTGGTCTTCATTCAGCTCAAAAAAAAGACGGTTTTCGATCTTCCAATCCCCGGGATTCTTATCACCCGTCACTTCAAAATAGAGCCACGCCTGCTTTAGCCCAACCTGGGCGCCAACCCACCGAATTGGACTGACCTTTCCCGAGCTACCGACCATCCGGAAACTCCTCGCTACATATTCCTCGAACATACCTTCCGCATCCGTCACAGCATCAAGATCGATCGAGTCCCGTTTCATCCTGGAAACTGCTTTTTCCAAGTCCGCCGGCCAAACACAGAGGGAAACCTCGAAGTGGCCCGTTTGGGGATTCCATTCGATTTCCGCGTAACTCACGTGATACGGGTGGCTTGCCCACAACGTAGACCTCTCGCCGGGCAGGAAGAGACCGGAGCCAGCCATCAATAACATTACCAGGATCCGTTTCATTAGTTGCCCCCTTTCTTCTGCTGAGATCGCTCCAACTCCATCTTTTGGTCACGCATCGGATTTGGTCGCTCCCGCGATTCCTTGAACAGCTCAAAACGGGATTTCTGGATCCGAGGCGGGTAGTGGTTATTGGCCAAATCCACATCGGCTGTTTCCAAGCGAGGGTCCAGCTTGAGCGAAGCGACCGGCTTATCGGTGATGATCAATTTACTGATTGCTTCGTTGTTCTTATTCCAGAGTTCCGCGGGGTATCTCAATTGGTCCGTGGATCCGTCCTCGAACGTCAACTCAAGGATGACTGGCATGACCAAACCACCGACGTTTTCGACGTCGACCAGGTAGAAATAATGCTCCGCAGCCAAAAGTTCCCGTTCCTCTTCCGTAAGTTTTTCCACGAACTTCTGGTAAGCTCTCGATTCTTTGGGGGTCACATCAAGCGGGTCATAGTCATTGTAAAAATCTTTCAGTTCCGGAAATTTATCGACGTACTTAGGTAACGGTTTATTTTTTTCCTCGCTTTGCGTTTCCGGCTGTTCTTCCCGCTCGGCTCGCTGAGCCTGCTTCTCAACCTTGGGTCCCTGCTGGATTCTCAAACGTCGCACACCACGGATCGCTAAGTCGACATGATCGGTTGAGTAGAACCAACCGCGCCAGAACCAATCCAGATCGACGCCGGACGCATCCTCCATAGTGCGGAAAAAGTCGGCCGGCATGGGACGCTTAAATTTCCAACGGCGAGCATACTCTTTGAAAGCAAAATCAAATAACTCTCGTCCCAAGATCGTTTCACGAAGAATATTGAGTGCCGTCGCCGGTTTCGCATAAGCGTTAGCCCCAAACTGCAGGATGGACTCGGAGTTAGTCATGATCGGCACCTGGTTCAAACTGGCCATGAAGGGAACGATGTCAGCCGGCTCACCGCGCCTGGAAGGGTAGCCCTCTTCCCATTCTTGCTCTGCCAGAAACTGCAGGAAGGTATTCA
>JAYZCF010000261.1:0-10829 GCA_036338455.1 Planctomycetota bacterium | reverse complement strand
CAGAGGCGCCATTTGCCTTTATCCCAATGCAGTGAGGGGCGATGAAAGTCACCGATCCTTCTTGGCTCGGGTGCTGGATTGGCTGTGTCGCCGTTGCGGATCAGTAGTGGCTGATTGGATTTAACCCAGTCGATTCCGTTGGTAGACGTTGCTCCCATCACACATTGCACCATCCCGGAGGGGTACCCCTCTCGCTGGGAAAAGTGTTTTGACGTGGCGCTGTAAGCCATGTAAAAATGCCCGTCCTTAAAGACGACCGAGGGGTCACCCGTGTGCCATGCCTCGTACCAATGTTGGCTCGCATGAATCACGGGTATCCAAACTGCGGGATTCATAGAGGTGTCCCACTGATCGTTTCCGCAGTAGACTTCCCAATGTTGCAGGTCCCGGGAACGCGCGTGGTAGATCGCGTCGCAGCCCGGAAATTTTTGGTTGGTATGGTCTTTGGCCCAACCAAAAAACCACATCCGGTAGCGGTAGTCGCTGCCTACTTCCACCACGCACGGATTGTACATGTTGTTGAAACGACTCAGCAGGGCGATCTCGTTTCGTTGCCAATCCCCCGGGCTCTCTTGTGAAAACCCGACGGCGACGGTGAACCCGAGGGCGAGAAGAATCGATGCCATCAGGGGAGCCTTCAAGATTTGAATCTCCAAAAAATCTATGTTATGACCGAGGGGTTGATAGATATTTTAATGGCGAGATCAAAAGCTCGGCAAGTTGTCAGTCAGCAAAGGACATGTTCAGGAAGGCGCGTCTGACCAGCTTCATTACTGAGCTATCGACAGAATTACCTCTGTCCGACGTTCGTCTCCAACGATGATTACCCAGGAATTCCGAAAGCCGATCCAGTTTCTATACAGTTTTTGATCGGCCAAAAAAAAGGGCTTCCAACCGTCTGATCGGAAACCCCTGTTTTTGAAGTGCGGGTGAGAGGATTTGAACCTCCACGTCCGTAAAGGACACTAGAACCTGAATCTAGCGCGTCTGCCAATTCCGCCACACCCGCATGTCTGATTTGGACTGGTGATTATCGTGTTTTCTTGCCGTTTGTCGAGTGTCCGTTTGAGATTTCAAATGATGAATCCCGACATTTCGCGGCGAAGTTCATCTCCCGGTAAGGGAAGTGAGCCGGAAAACCTGTTCCGCTGGAAAACGGCATCCCTTCTGCCGGTTCTCTTTCGCTTCCTGGATTGGCCAGCGGGTGGATGGAAAGTTCCCACCCCGTTGGATCAGACTCGGCACCGAATGAAATCAAGGAAGTGACTCGGGGGTCGAGCCGATCCTGATAGAGATGTCGATTGACTGGGCAAACTTATCGTTTGCGGCGGATCAATGCACCACCGAGACAGGCGAGTGTCAAAAGCATGGCACTGCTCGGTTCGGGAATCCCCTCGATGAGAAGACTGACACCATTCGTTTGTCCGTTGGCCATCGTGCCGAGATCCCAGCCGAACGCGGCCGTCATGTCAGCCGTTGCGAAGGGGGTTCCACTGTTGGTCAAGTCGCCATTGGACTCGAGTTTGGTTTTGATCGTTTCCCATTCGGCCACTTCCCAATTCCCCAAGGAACTTGTTCCGTGAAAGACTTGTTCCTGAGGTCCACCCGATCCGGTTTGAACAAAGCCATCGAATCCTCGCCATTGAAAGTCTTTACCGGAATTCTGGTTCGACGTGATATCCCAATCGTAGTACTGAAAAAGTTCGACGTCCAAGTTTCCACCCGAGTCGTTTCGTACTGCCATCGCGTAATCCAAACGACCGCCATACTCGTTGGTGGAGACCGTAAAGGCCAAGGTCATCGAGAGATCTGTCACGGGGGAACTGAGTCCATTTTGAGTACCAAAAGTGACGTTCATGACAGCACTGTCACCCACGTTCACAACCGAATTACTGACGGTTGCTTTCTTCACTCCTGACCCTTGGAAGTTGGCCAACGTACGGGTATTCAAACCATCGGCGGAATTGGTGTATCGCAACATGGGTGCGAACGTGAAGGAGTAATTTCCGTAAGCCGATGAAAGGGTGTTGGTCCCGTCATCAGGATTCCATTGGAAGGTACTCGTACCGTCGGTGATGTTGACCAGATCCGCGTTGGCCGTGGGCTGAAAGGAGAGAGCGATGGTCACAACCATCAAAGCTGTGAAGGTAGAAACTGTAGTACGCATGATGTTGAACTCGAGGGATGGAAAATTTCTAGCCCAGACTCGTGTGAGGATTGAGAGGCTGAAGTGGCTTGAAACAAACAGGTTGGATACCCAACTTCTAAACGACAAGACCGGCAGGATCAAACTATTTTTCCCAAACAACCTAGCTTTTTTCGGTCTCCGAGCCTGGGGAAACGCATAATGGCGTGATTTCCCCCCCTTTTTTGCCGACTTAGCGGTTGAGGGCCTTCTCGGGGCCAGCCGCAGGCCGTGAGTGGCAAAGCGGGTGGAGCGCTTCCTGCAACAAGCCTTTTTGCAAATCGAACCGGGGGTCGCTTTAGAGTTGGTTGAGATAGGCCATGCTTTGGCCAATACTCTTGAGCGGATCGGGGGACTGGTCCTGCTCGACGTGACACTGTTCCACGCCGATCGCCTCTGATATCTGCATTACTTTCTCCATGTCGATCGTCCCATTGCCTAGCTCTTGAAAGGCATCGTGAGGGACTTGTCCCTCGTCATAGCAGACTTGGGCGCCCGCCTTGAGATCCTTCAGGTGAACCTGAGAGACTCGACCGTCCAGTTGTTGTAGAGTTTGGTAAGGATCCCAGCCGCCGATCTTGGCCCAAAACACATCCAACTCAAACTTGCAGTTGTCAGGATCGAATCCTTCGATGAAAAGATCAAACCCTGTTTTGTTACCCTCCAGCGGTTCAAACTCAAACGCGTGGTTGTGATAACAGAGTTGAATGCCAGCCTTTTTGCACATCTCTCCAAATTGATTGGAACGCTCAATGTAGGCGCGATATTGATCGCCCGTTTGGCGGTAATTCTTGGCGATGTAGCCGAAGACCAAGTGCTTCAGCCCAAGTTTGTTGGCATCCTCGATCAGTAATTCAAGCGATGGGGCCTTCTTGTTTTTCGGGTTGCAGATGGACTGCCAGTTGATGAAGGACGAGGTCATTTTCAGGCCGAGATCCTGACAGATCGGGTTCAGTTCCAAGCCTTGGCCAACGTCTCCAAATTCGACCTGTCGATAGCCGGCGTCGGCAACTGCCTTTAAGGTAGCCTGTTTGTCCTGCTTCAATTGATTGCGCACGGTCCACAATTGAAGACCGATGGTCTCCTTGTATTTCGTCTGGTCGGACATCGCCATGAGGGGGCGAGCGAGCGATGCGGTAAGCGCGAGGGCACTCACCCCTGCGGTTGTCTTGAGAAAATCCCGTCGTTTCATGAAAGTCGGCTCCATATTTGAGGTCGCGTTTACTTTAACGTTCGGCCGGGCGGAAACAAAGGGTCATTTCCGCGTTGGTTCCTGCGAGGGGGTTACAGCGTTCTGGGCGGACTCAAGGCCGAGGCGATCGAACCTTTTCCTTCTTGGTTAATCATCTAAGGCAAACTCTGGGTCTTCGCGCAGGTTCCCTGCGGTCTGAATTTACTGTGGTCCCGGAGCGAGATTCTCCAGCAGAAACCGTGTAATCAGCATTCGCACATGGACCTCGGTCCCCAGCCCTTCGCGCAGGCCATGGTTCCGATTCGGATAGACCATATAGTCGAACGGCTTGCCCAGCTCGATCAGTCGGTCGACGAGCCCCTCGATGATTTGAATATGCGTGTTGGTCTCTCCCGAACCGGTCACCATCAACAGTTTCCCCTGGAGTCCTTCGGCAAAATGCAGCGGAGCCGATTGCTGGTAACCTTCCGGATTGACGGCTTTCGTTTTCATGTAAATTTCCTGAAACCAGGCGTTGTAAAGATGCGGCTGTGGCTTCGGAACAACGGCGATGCCAACATGATAATCATCCGGCTTGCGAAACATTGCGTTGAGCGTGTTCGATCCACCGCCGCTCCAGCCCCAAATCCCGACGCGGGAAAGATCAACATAAGACCGCATGCGTCCCAGCTCTTTAATCGCAGCCGCTTGGTCTTCGGTGGAGAGGGGTCCGAGACTACCAGCGATCGAGCGGCGCCAGGCAGCCCCCTTGGGAGCCGGTGTGCCCCGGTTGTCGATCGACACTACGAGATAGCCCAGGTCGGCGATGACTCGTAAAAAATGACTCTGGGCGGCTCCCCATTCATTCAGGACTGTCTGCAAATGAGGTTCCCCATAAACGTAGACAAAGACGGGGTATTTTTTTGTATTGTCAAACTCCTTTGGTTTGATCATCCAGGCATCGAGGTACACGCCATCGCCAATGTCGAGCTGCAGGAACTCGGTGGGCCGATGCACAACCGATTTGGCTCTCGTCTGAACCGATTGATTGACCTCCACGACCTTGATGGTGCGGTGACCATCGACTTCAATCAGTTCCGTGACAGGGGGGGTGTCGAACGTGGACACCGTATGAAAGGCCCATTTTCGATCGGGTGAAAAATCATAATCGTGTGTGCCTGGTTGATCTGGGGGAGTCACGCGCTCTGCCGTTCCTGTCCCGTCGAGTGGAACACGGTAGAGATATTTTTCGGTCGCATTATCGGGGGATGCGTAAAAGTAGTACCAGCCACCTGGCTCGTCGACCACCGCGCGGTCGATGATGTCGTATTGCCCGGGGGTCAGCACGGCTATTTCTCGGCCGTCCCGGGAATAGAGGTAGGCCTGTCGCCAACCGTTTTTTTCACTGATGACGATAAACGCCTGTCCCTCTTTGATCCATGTTAGCCCGGCATTTTTCGCCTGGCTCGCCACCACCCAGGCCGGATCCGATTCCTGGAAAATCTGCTCCATCTCGCCGTCGACCGAGGCGAGTAGGAATTCGCGCCGGTCGCGAAAACGGCTGTAACGTTCGATCAGTAACTGAGGGGATCCTTCGGCCCAACTCACCTCGCCCAGATAGTAACCCTCAGGGGGCGATTCAACCGGTAACCAAATCAGTTTCTCGCTGTCCAGGTTCACGATCCCGACGCGCAGCGCAGGAATTTCCTCGCCCACCCGGGCAAAACGTTGTTCGCGTACGCCCGGGTACGAGGGATCTGTCGGAACCAGCATGGCTCGTTTTTTCACGTTGCTGTGATCCGTTTCAATCAGAGCCACGTGCTTTCCGTCGGGACTGGATTGAAGATTCCGAAATGAAATATCTCGGCGCCGCGAGTGATTTGTCAGCGCCTTGTGTTCACCCGACTGTAGATTTCGAATCCACAGGTTACCTTCCTGAATGACCAATTGGCGCTTGCCATCGGATGAGATGAGCTGTCCGGTGGAGTTGGGTTTACGGCGGGGTGGTTCGGTCTTGCTCGGTTCACCCGTGCGCGCGTCGTAATGAACCGTCGTCTTTTTTTTGGTATTGGGGTCGCGCTCTTGTACGGAGTACCCCTGGCTATCCTCGAACCATGCTGCTCGAAAACCCCGCGCCCGAAAAACGCTATTTTCGTAGACAGATCGCAAACGGGCTTCGGTGGTCCCATCGGTCCAGTCTGCCGGCTTTTGCTGTGCCAATAGCTGAGTGAATGCCGAGAGCCACAAAACGCCAACAACGGTCATCAATAAAAAAAACGGTTTCATTTGGGGCATGCCATCTTCAGGTTTTTGATGTTCTGTTTTTGAATTCGGGAATCAGATTGTTTTGCAGTTGCTACAGGTTTTGCACCACCAGATTTTTTCTCTTCGAAACAGAAGGTGGACGGCCCTGTCATTTCAGCGGATTATTTCTCTTCATCGTAGCCGTCTGGCGTGGGCAATCCAGAGTGGGATCAACAGTCCGGCTGCCAGACCCACCCCCAAAAAAGTTACGAAAGCGGGGCCGTTCATGCCAGTCTTATCCAACTGACTGGGTGGGAAGAAACCGAGTACTACGGCAAACAACCCGCCCACGCCGCCAGTCCCACAGACCAGGAACAATCCCGCCTTGCCGCCCGGCACCCGGAAGCTGCCTTTTCGTTCCGGGTGTTTCTTGCGCAAGTAAATCGCTGCGGCGAACATCATCAAATACATGCATAGGTACATTTGGATCGTCAGCACACTGATCATGAAGTAGGCAGAAGCGACCGTTGGCTGGAGCGTAAAGGCAACGCACAGTAGTGAGACGATTCCTCCTTGCAGTAGCAGAATTCGGGTGGGAACATTTTTTTGATTCACTTGGCAGAGGGCTACAGGCAATGCGCCATCCTCGGCCGAGGCGAGCATTCCCTTACTTGGCCCGACAATCCAGGCGTTGACACTGCCAAACACTCCGAGCGCCATGCCGAGGGCCGCCAGACGAGCCCAGCCCTCGAGGTCATAGCGGGCGAGCATGGTCCGCAACGCCTCGGTCACCCCGCTCTGTAGTTGGAACTCTCCGGGTGCCAGGGCGGTCGAGATCGATAACGCGCCCAGGATGAATACGATCAGGATCACGACGGCCGCAATGAGAATACCCAGTGGATAATTGCGCTCGGGGGAACGGACCTCGCGGGCGTGGGCTGCCGTCATTTCCATCCCGGCAAAGGCGAGCCAGACACTGACGGCAAATGTGATGTTGGAAAATTGACTCATGTCCGGAATCCACGCATCTCCATTGTTGAGTAATTCAGACCGCGCGCCGGTGGCCAGTCCGATCGCGGCCAAGGTAATGAGCAACAAGCCGGGAAACACGATCCCGGCAAAGGCGCCCAGAATGCTGATACGGGCTGAACCTGTCAGGCCGCGGAAATTCAGAAAGACAGAAGTCCAGTAAACGACCAGAACTACGGCCACGATGAAATACTTATTCTCAGCAAGCTCCTTGGAATCTTCCGGTGCCACGGCAAAGGCGAGCGAGGCGGCCCCGAAGGTCAACACCACGGGGAACCAGCAGAGGTTCTGGAACCATTGTAGGAAGACAGCCACAAACCCCCATCGCACGCCAAAGGCCTCTTTGACCCAGACATAAACACCGCCTCTCTCGGGCCAGGCTGTGGCCAATTCGGCCGCCACCAGGGAGACCGGTAAAAAGAAGATCAAGGCCGCCAGCAGGTAGAAAAAGATGGAACCGATTCCGTAGCTGGCCATCTGAGGAAGATCCCGCAGGCTGGCAATGGCCACGATGTTGATCATCGCCAAACCGAATAGTCCGAGCACCCGTTGGGGCGTACCCTTATCCGCCGTCACAAAGAGCCTCCTGGAGTTCCCGCCAATCGGCGCAATGCATCGTGATCGGCCCCTGGAATCCGAGAGGTGGGCATGCGCTCAATTCCTGTCAGTAATAAAAAGGATCTTAACACGGGGCCACAGGTGGCAACAACGATTGCTAGGTCGGATCGGTCTTTTGCGTCTAACCTCCCGAAAGTTCATCCGGCAATTCTTCATCGGTATCTGTATTGCGGCTGAACAGTAAAAACTGTCCGCCTTCGAGGCAGTAGGTCGCGATCAGGTCAGGCGGTTGTATTTTGAACGAGATGACAAAGATGAACTTGTCATAGCCGACCTCGTTGGGGAACGGCTCGACCTCGACATAGGAGAGGTGCCCGTCGTCAAACGACGAGATAATTTCCCAATCGACCGGCGTGTCGTCGCCGCTGCCAATATGCTCTCGTCCCCAGCGCGTGATATTCTCTTCCAGCGTTTTGGCGCGCGGGCCGTCCAGGGCGGGCCGTGGTCTCTGTTCGCCTGAGTTCGATCGTTTGGCCGTGCTTGCAGGTCGTTTCTTCTTGCTGTTCTGGTTGCCGGTGTTGGCGAGAAACAGCCATGAGCCTCCGACCCCGACGACACAAAAAAGCAAGCCAAAACCGACAAACAGGACATGGTGAAATTGGAGCCCGGCCTCGAGCGTACACGTTTTCGGATTGTCCGGATCGTAAAACACGGTGCACCGGTCCCCTTCGGTCAGCCGTTTCATCGCCTTCGCCGCTTTGGCCCGGCTGTTGTAGGAAGGTTGTCCGATTTGCAAACGGCTCCCCTGGTAGAGTTTCCCCTCGACCTCGAATTGATAGGTGACTTGAGGGCGATAATTGATGGTTCGGTCGCCATCGCTGTCTCGGCTGCGCTGGACGTCGATTTTTTGACTGAGTACCTCTCCCTCGACAGATGGCCAGGATCCGGATTGAAGTGCCTCTTTGGCTTCGAAGTAGCCGAGCGTGGCAAATAGCAGTCCACCCAAGACAAATCCTGCCCCCCAAAGCAAGATGAATAAACGACCGGCTGCTGTTGCTGACATGGTGCATCCTTTGTTTTGAGAGGTCGAGTATGGCCGATGACCGAGCCCGGCCTGGTTACTTTTCGGCTTGTAGGAATTGTCTCAGATCTTCGGCAAAGGCCTGTTCCGTTCCGCCCAGATAAACCATATGGCCTGACGGGTATTCCTTGAATGTCACTCGTTCTGCTGGGACACCACCTGATTCAATTTGGTCGAACGCAGCTGCGGGAGTCGTCGCAAGATCAAAATAGCCTGAGGCCACCATGACTCGAAGATCTGGGTTCCGTCGCATCGCCCACGCCAATTCCTGGGCGCTATTTTGTATCGGGAGTGGGGTAAAACCGCGGCCCCAATTCCAATGAGGCAACAAATCTTTCCAGCGAATCGAACGATAAGACCGATTCAATTTCACATTCAGATGACTTCCTAAAAGCTCATGGAATGCCGCGACAAAGCCGGGGCCATAACGTGTCATGGCTGGGTCGTCCGCAACCGGGTTTTGTCCTGAATTCGTCAGAGGTAACGTGTAGCGACTGTCATAGATGCCTATTTCCAAGCCCTGTTGTTGCAAAGCAATTTTTGCATATTCCTTCTCGGTGATGACAAGGTCCTCACCAATTTGTGACGCCGAAAGCCCCGTCAGTCTTTTGATCTCTTGCAAAACACCAGTTTTTTCTTCGGCGCTTAATTTCTCTTGGGCGAGTTTCTGCAACGCTGAAAGATAGCGAGTCTTGGAAAACTTCAAGGCTTGTCGAAAGTGGTTTTCGATATTGCCTTGGACCGGTACCAATTTGTGATAGGCCGATGTCACGGCGATACCTGGAATACGCAACGCATTTTGTTGAAGCACCTGCTCCGGAGTTTTGGTACTTGCCGGATTTTCCAGCTGTGTCCCAACCATCACGATGCCATTGAGTGAAATGCCGCGCAGGATGCCGGGGGGAAAAGGGCCACCCATCAGGAAACGGGAGAGAACGGCTGCCCGCGTGGAACCGTAACTTTCCCCTAACACAAATTTCGGTGAGTTCCAGCGTCCATATTCAGTCAGCCATAATTCAATGAATTGGGCAATCGCATCGGCATCTTCATCGACCCCCCAGAAGATTTTTGGGTCTGTACCGTTGAGAGGGCGACTAAAACCAGTGCCGATCGGATCGATGAACACCAGGTCCGCGATGTCCAGAGGGCTGTTCTTATTGTCACTCAATAGAAAAGGCGGAATGTTGGAGGGGTTCACCTCTTCATCTAACTCCACCTTCTTGGGGCCCAGTGCACCCAAATGCAACCAGAGAGACGCCGATCCGGGGCCACCGTTGAAGACGAATAAAACGGGCCGGTCTCGATTGGCAACATCGTTGCGCCGATAGGTAAAGCTAAAAATGCTTCCGATTGCATTACCCGCACTGTCCCTCAGATATGTTTCACCAGCAATGGCGTCATACGAAATCTTTTGATCGCCAACGGTCAGTTGGTGATGACTGATTGAGCGATAGGAGGGTGGCTCTCCCGCAACCGTCGGAATGACATCGGATTGGGGTATCGGGTCTTGAGCTGTTGCGGGAGGTGCGTCTTGCGCCCCTGAGGGAATGCCGACCAGGCAAAACAAAAGCGGAAGAATCAGGCGGGTGAGAACACAACATTTCACAACACGGTCTCCCATTGTTTTTTTCGAAACTTCTCTCAATATAAGTGACAAGGGGGAAGTGGAGAACTACGTGACTCACGGCTTGGGCTGCGGTCGTCCCTGAAATGAAGGTTTGTGTTTTGCAGGAGATCCTCGGTGCCAGGTCCACAGGGTGCCGGCAGGCCCCGTTCATCAGTGGGAGATGGATTCATGAATCAGCGGGATGAGAAAAAATTGGAAGTCCTTGAAGTGATTGTCAAAGGTCTGTATTGGGCTAGTTTGTGCGGGGGAATATTGTTACTGCTCTCGATCCCGTGGTTGTTTCTGAACGATCTATCATATGCCCTCCATAATTCGTTTATTCCTTTAGATCGCCCAACGTACAATGCTTTAATGTTTCTGATTCTTGCAGAATTGAAACTATTTATCTTTGTGTTTCTGTTGTTTCCGGCGATTGGTTTGCATATCGCTCTGGTTCGGTACCGAAGAGCGAATCAAAAACAGAGATAAGTTTAGGAGTTGTTTTGATGAAGTTCGTTTGTTTCTCAGCCTTTTGCATCTCTCTTTTTTCCTTGGCTCCTGGCCAGTCACATGTGGGCTCAAGTTCCATAGAATCTGGAATCGGTTCCGTTGGCGAAGCGAGGGTTCGCGTCGGTGGCAATGATCGACAGGACGATCCGCGCACAGACCAGGTCATTGAGGTCGTCACTCAATTTTTCAAGGGTCTGAAAATAAAGAATCAGGCAAACCAGCAGTATCGCCAGTATATTACGGATGATTTTTTTATTTTTGAGATGGGTAAAAAGTATTCGATGGATGAACTGATGGAGTTGTTTCAAACGGGAGATCGGCAATGGATTTCAACCGATTGGAAGCTGAGTGATTTCAGGGTCTCACTCGACGAGAATTCAGCCCATGCCAGCTATGTCAACACGGGCGTTTTTTACTTTGAACAGGATGGGAAGCAATTTCGTTC
>JAYZCF010000260.1:0-8943 GCA_036338455.1 Planctomycetota bacterium | reverse complement strand
ACTGCAGTCTCAAGGGAAAATGAAACAATACGAAGAAGCCTTGGAGAATTGGAAGTTAAGTTCTCGAATCAAGCTGAGCGCCGCCCAGATTGCCGTGAAAGACACGCCTCAAAACCGGCGAAAACTGGAAACGCTCATTGCCCAGCAGTACGACAGCCGAAGAGTTGCCTTGGAGTCCGAACAGGCTCGTCTGCGTGAGCGATTGGAGCGAGTCTCGGAATTGTTGGAAAAGCAGGCTGATCGTCAGCTTGAAATTGAGCGAAGCATGGATACAGCGATGCGAACGGCTACGCGGCAAATGCAGCGGACGAAAAGCGATCGCGGTGAGCGGAACGCGGGCGCGGCCGGGAAGAAAGCAGCGCAGACGCCCGTTGAGCAGGGGGGAAAGAAATTGAACCGTGACAAGGCGAGGAAGTCTGGCAAAGGGAAGGATGACGGATCGCAAAACCGTTAACACGTTCGTTATCGGGACTCAAGAAAAAACTGTTGGCCTGTGCCCACGGAGGGAAGGCGTTCTGGAAGATTCTGCTATCTCAGCCTTTCCGTTAGGGAGGATGTAAACCTCCTATGGGTCATACGGACCTCCCTGCTCTCGACTGGCCGTCTGCGTTTGTTCGGCTTATGAGGATGACTTCGTCTTTCTGAGCACCATGCGAAACGCGTTTCCCGGCTGAGCTGCAACCCTTTTTTTTCTTACAGCCAAATTTGCCGGTACATTCTTGGTCGGCGGGTGCCCGGGAATGCGGCTTTTGTGTCTGACACCGCGGAAAACTGGGGTATTATGATTCAGAACGTGAAATTCTAATGATTTGTTCCCAGCGATCGCTTTGAGCAGCGAATGGTAGGTTGGGGGCGGGAATGAAACGGTAAATAATCCGTTTCCCCCGACGTAATTCCTGGATCGAGTCGCCCATGCAACTCCGCCAAACCATGTCCGGTTTTATGATGATTGTCCTACTTGCTTTTGCAGGTTTGGCACTGGTCTATTTGCCGAACTGGCTGATTTCCAACTATGAGGTGGCTGCAGGTTTGGGGCAGATCTGGGGCGTTCTATATCTTGTGGTGATCGGTACAAAATTATTACTGATCACCACCAGCTCTGTCTGGATCGTTTGGAAATTATGGGGTGCGTCGCTCTATAAAGCTCGTCGTCGTCAACGGCGAAACAAGAATCCTAGCGAGCTCTCCCATACTCAGCAGCAACGTGAAATTGACGAAAACCTGGAACAGGTCAAAACTCTCAAATCGAAGACGGGGGAGCAGGATGATGTTCACCGTCAGCTCGATCCGCTGGTTCGCCAAATGGTGGAGAAGCGGGAACAGCAGGTTTTGGAAATCGTTGCTTTCGGCACCATATCGAGCGGCAAATCATCCGTATTGAATCTGTTGGCAGGTCGAGACGTCTTTGCCACCGACACACGTGGCGGAACGACCGTTACCCGCAACGAAATTCCCTGGCCCGGTATGGATCGTGTGACCCTGGTAGATACTCCGGGGCTGGGAGAGGTGGACGGAGAGTCCCACGTGCAAATTGCAGCCGAAAGTGCCAGGGACGCGGATCTTGTTTTACTGGTTGTCGATGGTCCCTTGCGGGCAAGTGAACACGAGTTGGTAGATCGATTGGGTCAGATGGAAAAACGAATCATCGTCTGCCTCAATAAAGGAGATTGGTACTCAGAGACCGATCGTGAAAAACTGGTTGGCCAGATCTGTCGTCAAACCCGGCCTCATGTCCGCGAGGAGGATGTGGTTTCGATTCAAGCAGAAGCGGGCAGGCGATTGCGTAAGCGGGTGCGGGTCGATGGCTCGGAGAGCGAAGAACAGGTTGAAATTCCGGCGTCTATTGAACCATTGGCTGACCGAATGTTGATCGTATTGCAACAGGACGGTAAGGAGTTGCTGGCAGCCAACTTACTGCTGCAATCACGGGGCTTGGTAGAAAAGGCAAGAAACCGGGTGCAGGAGTCGCTCGATCGAGAAGCCTGGTCCATTGTTGACAAATACATGTGGGGCGCGGGTGGCGTGGCTGCGATCAACCCGTTCCCGTTGGTTGATTTGGCAGCGGGTACCGGGATTTCAACCAAAATGATCTTCGATTTGGCGGAAGTTTACCAGCAGAAAGTGGACCTGGAGACCGCCAGGCAGTGGCTCGGTGAAATGGGCAAAAACCTGGTGGGTTTCTTGGGCGCCCAAGGCGCCACAGTCGCTGTAACTTCGATTACAGCTTCCTTAATCAAGACCGTTCCTGTCGCGGGTACGATTGCGGGGGGCGTTTTACAGGGCACCGTTCAGGCCCTGATCACCAAGTGGATCGGCGCGGTTTTTATTGAATATTTCCGTAACGAAATGCATACTCCCGAGGGAGGAATGGCTGGTTTGGCGCGACGCCAGTGGGATGTCGTGACGCGCGCTGACGAATTGCGAAAACTGGTACAGTCCGCCCGTTCCAAACTCGGTTCTTCCTAGGTGTCGTTGTGAATCAACAGGGAAAAAAACAAGATCCGGCAGACCGCCAGTACCAGGAGGCGGTCGACTCCATTCAATCTACGTTGGCTCGTCTACGGGGATGCTCTGACCGCGAAAGAGCCGAGTTGAAATCGGATCTGGACCAACTGAACGAAATGTATGAAAAGATTCGGAACGGCCGGATCGAGATCGTTATTTTTGGAGAGATCAGTACGGGGAAATCAGCCTTGATCAATGCCCTGATCGGGAATCAGGTAGTGGAAGTCGACGTGCAGGGTGGTTGGACGAAGCAGGTTTGGGGCACACGATGGGAAGGGGCTGGCCATCGCATCCCCGGCTTTGAGAACTCCGATCTGGTGTTGGTTGACACACCTGGAATTAATGAAGTGGGCGGCTTAGACCGCGGCGAGTTAGCTGAAAAGACAGCCAGGCAGGCTGACCTGATCCTTTTCGTTACCGATTCAGATCTGAACGAAACCGAATTTGCAGCCCTTGTCGAATTGGCGGCAGTCCAAAAACCGATCATCCTGGTTTTCAATAAGCAGGACCTTTATTCTCAACAAGACCTGCAGATTTTACTGGAGGCGCTCAAAAAACGCCTGGCGGATTTCATCTCACCCGATTTGATGGTGACGACAGCTGCTGATCCTCGACCTGTCGAGTACGTGATCGAGCAATCACGCGGTGCCAGTCGTACCGAGTGGAGAAAACCCGAGCCCGAAGTGGAGTCCCTTAAAACCCTCATTCTGCAAACTCTGGATAAGGAAGGGTTGGGGTTGATCGCCCTGAACGCTGCCATGTTTGCTGCTGATAAGAGTGACCGCATGGCTGCCTTGAGAGTCGAAATGCGGAACCGGAAAGCGAATCAGGTTATCTGGACGATGGCCGGAACGAAGTCGCTCGTCGTTGCTTTCTCGCCGGGGGTTGTTGATATCATCAGTGGCGTGGCGATTGACGCTGTCATGATCCTCTCGCTTTCCAAAGTTTATGGACTGAATTTCTCTATGGCCCAAGCGAGAAACCTCTCCCGGGCGATCGGCAAGGCAGCGGGCATCTTCGCGCTGGGCGAATTGACATCTTGGGGCGCCAGTGCTCTCAAAATCGCCACGGTCCAGTTGGGGGTTGTTCTGACGGCGATTCCACAGGGGGCGGCCGCTGGTTTCAGTTCTTACATCATTGGTCAGGCCGCCAAGCATTATTTCGAGCACGGGGGATCTTGGGGGACGGGCTCTGCCAAGTCGGTCGTTTCCGACATTCTAAAAAATACGGACAAAGATTCGGTGCTGAATCATCTCAAAGATGAAATCCGGCTAAAACTGAAGCGGAACCGGCACGCCCAGGATGCTGCCAATTAATCGTTAAAACTCCCCCAGACCATTCCCCTTGGGGAAGGAAATATCAAACGAGCGGAATCCGGCCAACTAGCGCCGCCAAGTTGCCATTTGTGACATAGGTTTTGGATGGCATCAAGAAAACTCCTGCCAAGGGAGTTGGAAGGATCCCACTTTCTTGCTTTGCCCAGCCAACTTCTTCGTTTTCCCGCCCGGTTTTTAAAGGTAAATCAATGTATCGCGGAGCACTTCAGTCGATCAGACGTTTTGTTAAAAGTGAGGATGGCCCCACCGCAATCGAATATGCCGTGATGCTCGGAGTCGTCGTGATCTTCTGTCTGGCTGTCTTGTTTAACTTGGGCGAAGTGCAAAACGGTATTTGGGAAGAAAGTAGCGAAGCGATGTCCGGCATGAATGGTGGCAACTAGCCGCGCTGAATGGGTGATCTGAATCCCGGTTACCCCAAACGAATTGCCGGCAGCGTATTGCTTGCCTCAGCGAATAATGGCCCCTTGCATCTTCGGTCATCCCCTCTGCCCTCATCGCCGCGCGAGTTAGTGCTGTGCCCGATTCCACTTCGAGGGGATACAATGAGTGGGTTCATTAACAAAGTTTGCTAGGGAAGCCAATTGCCCGGTTGGACCCTCCAGCGACCATTTTCCGGGTAGCAGCTTTGAGCCGATGTGGTTCAAGGGGGGGCAGTGATGCCAGAAATGAAGTCGGTCCTGTTTGTCTGTCTCGGCAATATCTGTCGCTCTCCAACGGGTGAAGGGGTTCTGCTTCACTTGGCCCAGCAGAAGAACCTGGGTGCGCGGTTGTTGGTTGACTCAGCGGGTACGAGTGGCTATCACGTCGGCCAACCTGCCGATCTTCGAATGTCTGAATGCGCGGCTCGGCGTGGTTACCAGTTGCTCAGTCGGTCGCGGCAATTGACGCATCGAGACCTGCATGAATTTGACCTCGTGATTGCGATGGATCGATCCAACCAGGCGGCGATTGAGGCAATCAATTCTGCGCCAACCGCGGAGGTTTGCCTGTTGAGTGATTTTTTGGAAGACGACTGGCCGGTAGACGTACCCGACCCTTATTACGGAGGGGCGGATGGGTTTGAGGAGGTGGTCGATATGATTGAGGCCGCCTGCCCGAAAATTCTTGCCCAGTTGCTGGAGTGATCATGCTCAGGGCAAGCTTGTTGGCATCGGTCCAACAGACGGTAGAACAGGATTTAGGTCAGCCCGTTCAGTTGGCCAATCCTCGACCGGTTAGCGGAGGCTGTATCAACCAGTCGGCCATTTTAGAGACGGATACGGGAGCGTCGCTGTTCGTGAAATGGAGCGACAAGGCACCCAGTAATTTATTCGAGACCGAGTCCGCGGGACTGGAAGCGATCCGATCGACAGGCACTTTGCGGGTTCCTCGCGTGATGGGGCACGGTGAGTCGATGGATGGAATCAGCTTCCTCGTCCTTGAAGCAATTGCGGTGACTCCTCCGCCACCTGACTTTGAACAACGCCTAGGGCGACAGCTGGCAGAAATGCACCGCTTCGGTCAGGAAGGCGAATTCGGATTCGCCCACTCCAATTTTTTGGGACGTACGGGTCAACCGAATGACTGGAACCAAGACTGGGTTGAGTTCTGGAAAGTCAACCGTCTCGGCTTTCAATTTGAATTGGCTCGACACAATGGTTATGTTGATTCGCCATTTTCCAAGGCAGCTGAACGAATGGTCAACCGCTTGGACGACCTGCTGGGCCACGAGAACCTGCCCTCATTACTCCATGGTGACTTGTGGAGTGGGAACTATCTGGCTGACCCACAAGGTAACCCCGTCTTGATTGATCCAGCCGCCTACTATGGGGATCGGGAAGCCGAGTTTGGCATGACGACCCTGTTTGGTGGGTTGGGTCGCGGTTTCTATCAGGCGTACGAAGCAGTTTGGCCCTTGGACGCGGGTTCCGAGACACGGATCGAGATTTACCGCCTTTATCACTTGTTGAACCACTTGAACCTGTTTGGCGCTTCCTATCTGGCGGACTGTTGGGAGATTGTGCAAAAATATGGTAGGTGATCGATTTGTTCGATGGCTACTTTGTTGATTTTGTCGAAGGTTGTGACGGATGATAGCGAGATACTCCAATTGGAAAAAAGTTGCGCACACTTACCAGGCAAAATGGATCGTCTGTTTGATGGCGTGCGGATATGTATGGGGCGCTATAGGGGTTGAATCCTGCCGTTCCCAAGAGATTGATGCGAGCGCTGACAGGCCAGATTCGGTTCGGTTTGCAACCTTTAATATCTCGTTTCACGATTCCAAAGCGGGTGGGCTGGTCAAAAAGTTGGCGGGAGGCCAATGGGCTCAGGCGAGGCAAATCGCCGAGGTGATTCAGATGGTGCGTCCGGATGTCTTGCTGTTGAACGAGTTTGATTATCAGCCGGACCAAGCAGGGGTTGAGCTGTTTCTTAAGGAATACTTGGCCGTCGGTCAAAATGGTCATCGGCCGATCGATTACCCCTATCAGTATTCAGCCGAGGTCAACACAGGAATCGATAGTGGTTATGACCTGAATGAAGATCGCCGGACGGGTACCGCCAGCGATGCTCTCGGCTTTGGACGTCACCCGGGGCAGTACGGCATGGTGGTTCTTTCCAATCGTCAATTTGACCGACAAGGGATTCGTACTTTTCAGAAATTTCTCTGGAAGGACATGCCGGGTGCGCGGTTGCCGATCGATCCGGCGTCGGAACAGTCGTACTACCGCCCCCAGGTTTTAGAGATCTTTCGCCTTTCGTCCAAGAGCCACTGGGATGTGCCGATCCCCTTGGGTGACCAAGTTGTTCACTTTCTGGTCAGTCACCCGACTCCCCCCGTGTTTGACGGTCCCGAAGACCGAAACGGATTGCGTAATCATGATGAAATCCGTCTTTGGTCGGATTACATTCAGGACAAGGCTGATTACCTGTATGACGACCGGGGCAACAAAGGAGGTTTACCGGCCGGATCCGCCTTTATCGTGGCGGGTGATCTGAACGCCGACCCGTTGGATGGGGATAGTCACGATCAGGCGATTGGTCAGTTGCTGGAAAACCCCTTAGTACAATCGGAGTTCGTTCCCGAGTCGACGGCTGGTGATTATTGGGCCAAACAGCAGGGCGGGGCCAATGGCCAGCATCAGGGAAACCCGCTGCAGGATACGGGAGATTTTCCGGATGAGACGGTGGGCAATATCCGGGCGGATTACCTGCTTCCTTCTCGTAATCTGAAGGTGATGGACGGCGGGGTGGTTTGGCCTGCACCGGGCGAGCCGGGTGCCGAAGCGGTCAAGGCCACTGACCATCGGATGGTCTGGATCGATATCCAAAAGTAGCCTGTCGCCAGATGGGATTGGCTGACGTTGATCGGAATGATGCCATCAGTGGAAATCCCGTGATGAGAGCTTGTGATCCTGCATCCTGGTTGAAAGGTCGTCAATCCGGTTTACGACGACATGAATGACACCGTTTTTCTTTTCCAGTTTTCCGTGCGCGATCCAGGCAGGGCTTCGCCGGGCAACCTGGTAGTATTTTTCCCAGATTGTCTGCCGGACAACCAAATTGGCCGTCCCCGTCTCATCTTCAATGGTTACAAACGTAATCCCCTTGGCCGTTGACGGCCGCTGTCGCAGGATCACCATGCCCGCCACTCTCAAATGGCGGTTATGAATTCGGTTGTTCAAATCACCTGCGGCAGTCACTTTAAGTCGGTCCAGAAAATCACGATGAAAGGAGAACGGGTGGGCTTTCAGTGACAGACCTACTGTCCGGTAGTCTTCGGCAACCTGTTGTTCCGGTGTAAGTGTGGGGAGCGAGGTGATCTCGTCATCGGTCGCGTCCAAATTCTCGAACAATGGCTGGCAGACTGGTTTTGATTCCTGGGCCAGCGTTTGCCACAATGCTGTCCGGCGGTCCTGGTTGAGCGATTCAAAAGCGTCGGCAGCACTCAACTGTGACAGGACAGACTGTCCCAGTCCGGTACGCCGGGCCAAATCGGCGACGCTGGTAAACGGTCCGTTGCGCCTCGCTCGCAACAAGATTTCTGCACAAGTAGGAGACAGTCCTGAAATCATCCTCATCCCCAACCGCAGGGAAAAATCCTGGACCGAAATCGGTGGGTTCGTGGCGGTTAATGGCGTGTGGCCATCCGTTCCCCCGTTTTGCCTGTGCGGTAGAGGTTCCAGTGTGCAGTCCCATTGGCTGTGATTGACATCCACGGGCATCACTTGCACACCGTGCTTCTGTGCGTCTGTGACCAGTTGAGCCGGTGCATAAAATCCCATCGGCTGGCTGTTGAGGATCGCTGCGGTGAACGCTGCGGGATAGTGACGCTTGAGCCAGGCGGAGACGTAGACGAGCAAAGCAAAACTGGCAGCGTGAGATTCCGGGAACCCGTATTCACCAAACCCGCGCACCTGTCGAAATACCTGTTCGGCAAATTCGTCACTCAAACCGTTGTCGCGCATGCCGAGCATCATTTTTTGGCGGAATTTTTCAATCACTCCGTTCTTTCGCCAAGCGCCCATCGCGCGGCGGAGTTGGTCGGCTTCTCCGGGTGTAAAACCGGCAGCCACCACAGCCAGTTTCATGGCCTGTTCCTGAAAGATAGGGACGCCCAAGGTGCGTTCCAAAACCGAACGGATCGCCTGGTTCGGATAGACCGCCTGTTCTTCTCCGTTACGGCGGCGCAAGTAGGGGTGAACCATGTTTCCTTGAATAGGGCCTGGTCGGACGATTGCGACTTCGATGACCAGGTCATACCAACAACGGGGCCGCAAACGGGGTAACATGCTCATCTGGCCCCGGCTTTCAATTTGAAAGACGCCGACTGTGTCGGCGTCGCAAATCATGTCGTAGACCAGCGGGTCCTCGCGAGGTACTGTCGCTAGAGAGATCCGTTGGTTCCAGTGTTTTTCCAGCAGGTGGAAGCATTTTCGGATGGCGGTCAACATTCCCAGGCACAGGCAATCGACTTTCAACAGACCCAGTTCCTCCAGGTCTTCTTTATCCCATTGAATGACGGTTCGGTCATCCATCGACGCATTTTCGATCGGGACTAACTCGTCCAGTTGCCCGCGAGTAATGACCATACCGCCCACGTGTTGAGAGAGGTGTC
>JAYZCF010000259.1:0-5461 GCA_036338455.1 Planctomycetota bacterium | reverse complement strand
AACCTCGTTCCCACTCTCGGCGCCCGCATAGCGATACCCGGTCGTGCGTTCAGAGATCTTGATCACCTCTTCCGTTTTCGTCTGATTAAGTTCTTTCCAAAACTTGATGATTTCATCTTGATGCGGAGCGCCGCCCCATCCACCTGACTCGGACATCAAACCATCAATCGGCACCCCGCGGACCGGCCTTCGGCTGTTTTTTCTTGACCGTTGGCATTTTGCCGACACGTTCCTTCCCCCCCCTCGACAGATTGTATAATTCGGTCGCTTCTTCTTTGGTCAACTTCCCTTGGTCGACGAATTGGCCGAGCTTGGCCAGGAACCCGGAGGCCGCTCCTCCTTTTGACTTAAGTTTCGATTTGCCTCCTGCCAGCTTCCCTTGGGGTTGTCCCTTGGGCTGCCCTTTTTTCATCTTTCCTGAGACCAACGCCAGGTACTTCTCTTTGGCCTCAGTCTCGGTCAGTCTTCCCTCTTTAACAGCGGCAGCCAACTGCTCTCTCAATTCATCAGGGTCGATCTTCGGCTTCGCGTCAACTCACCGATTCTTGTTCAAAGGTTTCTCCGCAGATTTCCCTTTGAGCGATCGAACTTGCTGGATCTGACGGACAGCCGCCTCTTGGTAGGCTTGCGGATCGGACTTGAATTTAGCCAAGCAATTAGGGCAACAGAAATAGACCTGGGCGCCGTCGAATTCTGTCGAAAATTCGGGATCCACAGTGCGTGATGTCATCACCGGACATTTCACCTGGCCCCATGCAATCTTTTGCGGAGCAGCCTGTTGCGCTTCGCACTCCATCTGGAAAACAGAGCCGACGAACAGGGTGGCCACCAGACCGATGACTACGCTCGGCAAACAATGAGTCTTCATCTCAGCTCCTTTTCTCAGTTCCGCTTCTCAGTTCCGCTTCTCAGTTCAAAGATCGCGTCCAAGCGCTTACTCAGGCCTAACGTCACTTTCGCCAGTCAGAAGTCAAGCGCCCCAACGACCCCTTGTCGCGTGGTGGGTCACTTCCCCTTCTGGCCGCTCTTTCCCTTCTGATAGCCCTTCCCCTGCGCCCCGCGACCTTTGGCAGGTCTTCGCTCAAGTGGGCCAAAATCAAAGTTGTCCCCAAACAGTTCGTCAATCTTTTGTTGCTGAGAACGATCGAGAGTCTTGATGAGCTTCTGCCGCGCCTTCTCGCGCAACTCGGCGACCTGCTTGGCAATATCAGCTTCGATCTTTTCAGCTTCCTGCTGCAATGCCTCTGCTTGGCGATTGCTGATATCCAGTTCGGAACGCATCGGCTCACTCGTAATGGCCTCGACAAACGTCCGTCGTCTCAGAATGGACTGAGCCCGGATCTGACGCAGACGGTCCATCTGGTGTGGCAACAGTACCGACTCCAACTCGCGGCGGGTTTGATCTTGAATGTCCTTGATCTGGCGAACCAGTCCTTCGCGGTCACTGAAATCCATACTACGCAGTTGCTCCGCCACCTGCCGCTGGGCATCCGCCGCCCGCTCCAAAAACTGTTTGTACTGTTCGTCCACGATCTCCAAGTCTTCTCGAACCCGGGGGTTACCGATCAATCCCATCAAACTGGCTTGCCCGCCATGTTGCTGGTTGGTTGACCCGACCGGGCGGTTGAGCGCAATATCATTGAGCAAAGGGATCATGGCCCGTAACTCCGGGTTCCCGTCCTCACCGTATGCCATTTGCTTGGCAGCACCCATAAACTGACCATACTGCTGACCCGATTCAAAAATGCCCACGGGACCTTCCTCACGCTCACCTTTGCCTTGCGCAGAGACGACGACAGGGCAGGTAAAAATCGCCAGTACCAAGCAAAATAGAAGCTTCATTACTCTTCCTTTACTAATATTCAAACTCCAGAGTCAATCATTTTCAGGGACCTGCAAAGGCACCTGCCGACTCGACCAGTGCGGAAACCGGACTCGGGTATGTCTAAGGCAACCGAAGAAGACATCCGAGATGTCCTCAAATTCGTCCAACAGCGACTCCATTATAACCGATCGAAATCGAGCGTCCCAAGGGTCCTCTCCCCTTTTACGACCAACAAGCGTAAATGTACGACATTCTACCGTATCTGTCAAACAGGCAGGGAAATGATCCGTCCCCAGATTCGAAAAAAACGGTTTGGCTACTCAAATTCACGTTCAAAATCGACCACCAGCGGGTAATGATCGGATATCTTTCCCAGCTCGTCCGTGATCCGTATCTCAGCAGCTCGGGCTGATTTCCCCAAGACCTGATCGGCAAACACAAAATCAATACGTTGCCACTTACTTTGCAACTCGGTCAGATCGGCCGACCAGCGAGGGATCGTGACGGGTGACGGACAGGAATATTTCTGATCGGGTTGGAACGCATGTACCAAATCGACCAACCCGATCGATTCGAACAGATCCACCACACCATACCTCGGTTTCACGGCCGACCGGGAATCGAGAAAGGCCTGGTCTCGGCGTGAGTGGTTGTTGAAGTCTCCCAGTAATACAACCGGGCGGCCGCTTTCTATCAACGGTCGAATCTTTGTGGCCACCTGTTCGGCTTCATGGTCTTTCCCCGGCCAGAAATGGACCACAAAAAAATCAATACCGGCCGTTCGCGCATGCAAGTAGCCATGATGAAAACCTTCCACCTGCCGATCGACCAACAAGATCGGCTGTCGCGAGGTGAGACCGACAGGAAATCCTTTTTCCTTGAGGATCAGGGCATGATCATGTCCCCAACGCGAGGCCAACTTTTTCAGCGTGACTGCCGTTAAGCCGTTGAGTTCCTGCAGGGCCACGACATCTGGCGAAAGTTCCCGAATCCATTGAACACCCCCATCCACCGATTTCCCATGATTGAACGCATACAAGACGTTCCAATTAAGAATCCGCAATCGATCTGTTACGGGCGCCCCCGTACCCGCCTGCTCCTCAGCGCTGGCAATTTCGACCGAAACGGCCGTTTCACTCGTAACGATTGGCAGGGAACAGGCCAGCCAGCAGATCGCCATGATCATCAAGCGGGGAACCCTGATTGAGGTACGCGATCGGCAAACCAACAACCAAGCCAAGCAAAACGTTTCGGACATGTTTCTTCCTCGGGTTTACCAACACTTGAGTCAATGGCGCCGGCGGCTGACTATCGCTTCGGACGAACAAAGACCCTCAGGCGGGCCTTCTCGTACGTTCCAGCATTGGCCGTAAAGGTCCAGTCCCGGGTCGGACCGGGACTGTTGCCAATTCCCAGGTCAGCACCTTCCCCTTGACTCCAGTGATTCACTGCAAACAGGGTCTGGTTGGCACCGTGATTATGAACCTGCATCGAACCGTAACCGTTGCGTGGCGCCACCGGCTCGTCGCCCGTATCGTAAATCTGGGCCGAGGCACCCGGCACGCGGGCCGTGTTATTAACGGCGTAATTGTGCGGCCAGAATTCAATGCTACCCGTTTGGATTGCCTGGCCATTGGTCACCCCATCCACATTCGAATAAACATCCATACTTTCCACATTCTGTTGGAACCGAACTTGGGACTGAGCGGTCGGAACACCGATTTTCGCAGCGTCTTTCGTAAACGCTTTCATCGACACAAAGACATGCTGTGGACCAGCATCCGACTCTAGCTCGAGCAAGTAAGCGACACGATCAAACTCGGGGCTCTGCAAACTCCGGTTCACGTCGTACTGAAGGTTCGGCTTCATCCCACGACGGCTCAGGTCATAGACCAATTGATAATCGTCACTGCCCGGGATCGCACTGAGTGCATCCGGAACATCACCACCACGCACAGCACCCACCGGTAGACCAGTGCCCCCCATCAGGTTCGGTTCGGCCACCTTGTCCCAGGCAAAGCGGAAAGCGGTCGGCTCCTTGACTTTTTCCGATGTCAGGATGACCTCGTCACCGTCGATCGTCGCCGTGGCGGCCTGGAAGCCATCCGACCCGGGACCGACCAATTCAAAATGGGTCGGTGCTTTGCCATCTCGTGTTTTCAACCCACCGCCCGTGTTGTTGAACTTCACCCGCAGGTCACTGCCCGAGACTTGATGTGACTCGTAAGCCGGGCTGTGGGCCACCAGGTCAGACCGACCATAGTCATGCTTGAGCGCCAACAAAGCGAGCCGCTTGCCCACGTCCTGCTTGTTGGGTGGGTGGATATCCTTGATCGTGGCGATGTCGTTGATCACGATCATCCCCGTGTTATCGACCATCCCTTCGACCGCTGCCTGCTGCTCCCAGAACTCGGCCAGCACGTGGGGCTCCGAGCCATACTGGAACGGGGCGATTTGAACGTAATAGAAAGGGAACGGGTGGCCCCACAGTTCGCGCCATCCCTCGATCAACGCTTTCTTCTTCTCGGCATACAACGATTCCGTGTGGTTCGATTCTCCCTGGTACCAGATGACACCCCGAATGGGAAATCCGACCAGCGCGTGGATCATGCCGTTGTACAACATCGTCGGATCCTGGTGGGACTTGTACGGGGCAAGCTCAGGCGGGTAGGCGGGACTAGCAGGCAGGAGCTCGGTCGAATCGACTTTCCCTTTGGCCTCGGCCAACCACTTCTCACTCGCCGCGATAAAACCTTTCAAGCGTTTCTGGTAGGACTTCGTTCCGGGGGTACGGCCCATCACGGATTGATAGATATCGGACAACTCAGGCACATCCTGAAAACCGACCGGTGCCACCCACGGTTCAACGCGGGTTCCACCCCACGACGAATTGATCAAACCGATCGGCACGCCCAATTCCTTCTGCAACTCGCGGGCCATGTAGTAACCACAGGCGGTAAAATTGGCGACCGTCTCCGGCGAACAGACCTGCCACGTTGACGGGATGTCGTCAAGTGGGACCATCGAGGGTCGATGGGCCATCTTGGCATGCCGAATCAGAGGATGATTCCCGTTGGCGATTTCTTCCTTGGCGTTGGTACTGCGATTGACGGTCCATTCCATATTGGACTGACCTGAACAGAGCCAGACCTCCCCGATCAAAACGTCTTTCAATTCGACACGGTTCTTGCCGACCACTTTTAAGGTCGTCGCATCGTTGCTCGCCTTCATGGCGGGTAATTCGACCACCCAGCGACCATCTTCCCCAGCCTTGGTTTGTACGGACGCTTTGCCGAGTTCAACCTTCACCTGTTCGCCGGGTTCTGCCCAACCCCAGATCTTGATCGGTTGCTGCTGCTGAAAAACCATATGGTCACTAAAGAAACCAGGCAGACGAACGTCCGCGCGGACATCGGCCATCAGCAACAACATGGTTAACACAGCAAAGATCCCGACAAGCCGTCGGCTACATTCAAAAATTGTTTTCATGGTGAATCCGATCGATTGGTTATTCTGCTGAACACAGAACTGGAAATGGAAAGCGTGACATCCTTCTTGGAACTGTCATCTGAATTCATCAAAAAAAGCCTGTCAAATGGTTCCTCGATAGAAATGGTTCAATTTTTTTGCGACCTC
>JAYZCF010000258.1:0-23087 GCA_036338455.1 Planctomycetota bacterium | reverse complement strand
GAAGTCCTCCGCCGCGGTCTCGACTTTGACCTCGGCACGTTCCAGATCGGCCCCGGTTGCGCCTGGATCGATCCCGAAGTGATCGACAATCAGATCGGGTTCCGCGCCGCCGCCATGATGGGGGTTGATCTGCAAAACGATCCATTCTGTCAGCTGGGTGAATTGGGTGATCCACCCACCATCGCACCCGGCGTGTTCGAGGAACAGCCGCCTGTCACCGAACCCGCTCCCGGCCAGGAACCACCCACCAGTAAATTGGAAAGCGTTCCGCCGAAAGCCGAGCCGGCAGGCGATTCACCTGTTTCACCAAGTGGGAATCAAACGATTTCGGCCACCTTTGGGAGATCCGCCAACCCGTCAACTCGATTGGCAGGTTTTGATTTTTCTTTCGCCGACGCTGATCGGGGGCAAGCGCCCCTCCTGGTTCCGCAAACTTTCACGGCCGGCAGTCGGTCAAAAACCAACGAGCGGACCTCTGTCAAACACGCACCCGTACGAGAGACGCTGTCCGATTCCGGCCAAAGTCGGCCAAACGCACCCTGACAGACCAGCCGCAGGAATTAAATGGGGGATCAACCTGCCATCCCAAGATGCCTGAAGGGTAAGAAAGAGGCCAAAACTGTCGGTAAGCCCCGAGCTCCAAGCAGCCAAAAAAGCGAGGAAACAGATAGAAAATCAAACGGGAACGAGAAAAAACAGGATTCGGATGTTAGGGCAAATCCAATAGAATACGGACTTTTCCCAATCCGCCGTTTTCCCGCGTTCCCTTCGAAACCCGTCCAAGCAACCGAGGTTTAATTACAGGGAATCCTGATACGAAATAGGCCGGAATGAATCCGGGAGGCCGTTGTCCTGCGTATGTTGGGGGTAGGGATACTCCGCTGGACGACTAGAGGGATCCCGACGGGGAATTCCTTCAGGCCCGAAAACTGGCAAGTCGTTCCCCCGACGCTACCCCCATCGATTTGAACTCAATTCACACGTTCCACACGTGAACCCAAAGGTAACAAAATGAACAACCGATCGGTCTGTCGAACAGGCGCTGCTGCACCTCTCATTCTGATTGCCATCGTCGCTGTGGTGCTGATTGCCGGAGGAGTCTATTACTACTTCAGTGGTGCGGCCCAGGAAATCAAAATCAACCCGATTATCGCCACCGTGGAAAAAGGCGAATTCGTCTCGCAGGTCGTGGATCAGGGTGAAGTTCAAAGTAGTGACAATGAAGAGATTCGCTGCCAGGCAAGATCGCGTAACGGCTCTCTGAACGTCATCTCGGTCGTCCCCGAAGGAACCCTGGTCAAGGGAGGTGATTTCCTCGTCGAACTGGATGCCTCGGCATTTGAAACGGAGCTGGAAAGCCAGAAAATTGCCGTGGCGACTGCAGAGACGGCCGTGATCCAAGCCGAGGCCGACCTGGTCGCTGCTCAAGAATCACTCAAAGAATACAATGAGGGGACTTATGTCGAAAACCTCAAGGTGATTGAAAATGACATCGCCGATGCAAAATCCCAGATTGAAACGGCCAAACAGGATTTAACGTTGGCCAAATCGAATTTGGAACACAGCCGTAAACTGCAAGGAAAAGGTTACGCCACACTGCAGCAGCTCGAGTCGATGGGGTACGCGGTCAGGTCCGAAGAATTCAAACTGCAAAAAGCAACCAACCTGTTGGCTTTGGCAGAGAAGAAAAAAGAGGTCTTAGAGAAAATCACTCGAAGAAAAGAGACTGTCAAGCTCGAAAGCGACATCAAGGCCGCCGATGTCAAGCTGAGAAACCAGAAAGCCGTTCTGGCCACTGAGCAAGGGCAGCTGCAGGAAATCGAAGACCAAATCGCAAAGTGCAACATCCGCGTACCCGACGGCGTCCAGGGCCAGGTCGTTTATGCCAAAGAATCCTCGCGCAGCGGAAATGACTGGGTGCTTGAAGAGGGTACCACGGTGCGAGAACGCCAAGTGCTCGTTCGACTCCCCAACCCGGAAAAAATGGAAGTCAAAGCGCTGATCAATGAACAGAGCATCACCCGTGTTGAGCCCGGTATGCCCGCCACGATTAAAGTGGACGCACTGAACAATCTGACTCTCAAAGGGGTCGTCACCAAGGTGAGTCAATACGCTGATTCCAGTGGCGGCTGGATGAGCAGCTCCGTAAGAAAATATGGTGTGTTAGTTCGCATCCTGGATCCTCCTGACGCGTTGAAGCCGGGCATGAATGCTTCGGTTACCATTCAAGTTCGATACGAAAAAGAGGCACTGACAGCCCCCATCCAAACGGTCTATGGCGTTCAAGACCAGCATTTCTGCCTCGTACAGACAGGCGAGGATGAATACGAAACCCGCGAAGTCGAAATTGATGGCGACAACTCCCAGTTGGTCGTCATCAAGGGTGGGCTCGGCGAAGGGGAGCGACTGGTGATGAACCCTGGTGCCTACAAGGAAAAGATGGATTTGCCGGAACTCAAGCTCGACACGAAAATTGAGCTCTCGGAAGAAGAGGCCAACCGCGTCAAAGCCGCCCAGGCCAGCACGCCAGATGCGACGCCGGCAGCCACGGGACAGGCATCCGCCGGAGGACCCGGCAGTGGACGACCAGGTGGCAGTGGACGACCAGGTGGCAGCGGACGACCGGGTGGCGGTGGCCAATCGGGCGGCGGTGGTTTTGACATGTCAGCCATGATTGATCGTTCGATGGAGCGATACGATACCAACGCCGACGGAAAAATCGATGCGGATGAGCTGGCCAATATCGATGGAAGGGCCAAAGACATGATGTCCAATGCCGACTCGAATGGGGATGGCAGTGTCTCGCGCGAGGAACTGGAAAAAGCGATGTCCGAAATGATGAAACGTTTTCAGCAAGGTGGTGGCGCCGGCGGCGGGGGTCGCGGCCAGTGAATTCGTCCCCCACTACTGAAAATGCGTCTGAGCATTCGCTTCATGGCAATCCTGAAAAGATGGCCGCACGTGTTCGCGATTTGCAAAAACATTACGTCCTCAAGAGCGAAACGGTCCGCGCTTTGCGCGGCGTCTCTTTCGATGTTCCCGAAGGAGATTATGTTGCCATCATGGGGGCCTCGGGATCCGGCAAGAGTACCCTGCTGAACCTGCTGGGCTGCCTCGACCGACCAACCTCCGGCTCGTTCGTGCTGGGCACGGATGATGTGGCCAAGATGACCGACGACGAGTTGTCCCAAATCCGGGCGTCCCGTATCGGCTTTGTGTTTCAGTCCTACAACCTGATCCCTCAATTAACGGTCGTCGAAAATATCGAAGTGCCCCTCTATTACATGGGGCAACTGAATCAGAAGTCTCGGCAACGCTGCAAGCAACTGGCCCATATGGTCGGCTTGGGTGAACGGCTGGACCACCGCCCTACCCAGCTTTCAGGCGGCCAACAACAGCGTGTTGCCATTGCTCGTTCACTGGTCAACGATCCGTACTTTATCTTGGCCGATGAAGCGACGGGTAACTTGGATTCCGTCACGACGGATGAAATTCTGGCCTTGTTTCAGATGCTCAACGATCAAGGTCGAACCATCATTATGGTGACTCATGAAGATGAAGTCAGCCAACACGCCAAACGCATGATCCGCTTGAAAGACGGTGAAATCCAAATCGACGAGAAAACCGCGGACCGGCAAACGTTCCCTGAGGAAATCATTGCCAAGATTTCAATGGATGCCGATTCCAATAAACAAATGGCTTAATCCACCCCGTCCAATATCATCCCGTTTTTGTGGCGCCCGCTTATGCTAATCCTGCGAACCTGGCAACTCGGAATCAAAAGCCTGTTGCTACACCCAATGCGATCTGCCCTGACGGTTCTCGGTATATTCATCGGTGTTGCAAGCGTAATCTGGTTACTGGCCATCGGGGAAGGCATTAGCAAAGAAGCCCAAAAACAGATCGAGGATCTGGGTGCCGAGAACATCATTGTTCGCAGTATCAAACCACCCGATGAGAGTGGTTCCAATATGCGTGTGATCCAGGCTTTTGGAGTGACACGCGAGGAACACAAACTACTTTCCACAACGATTTCTACCGTGAAATCCGTCTTACCCATCCGCGAATTACCGACCAAGTTTGCCTACACGGGTAACCCAAACGCCAAGCCGATCGATGGTCGCCTGGTCGGTTGCACACCGGAGTATGCCGAGGTCACGAGGCTGGAGGTCGACCGAGGTCACTTCCTGACAGACCGCGAAGTCATTTCAAAAAGCGGGGTTTGCGTCATTGCCGCCAACTTGGCGTCCAAGCTCTTCCCATCAGAAGATCCTCTGAACAAGTTGATGTACCTGCCGGAAAAAAAAGAATTCTACAAGATTGTCGGAGTCCTCAAGCATCGCAATGCAACGGCAGCCATTGGCGGTTCCTTGGCGTCCCAGGATTTCTCACTCGATGTCTACATTCCCATTTCGACCATGAGGTCGCGCATCGGGGATACGGAGGTCAAGCGAACGGGCGGCGCCTTTTCCGTCAAACAATTTGAACTCTCTCAATGCACCATCCGTGTCGACAATGTCAAAGATGTACCGCGGACTGCGGAGCTGGTCGAAGCCACCCTGCGTAAAGACGACCCGAATCGGCAGGACATCGCGGTCGTCGTTCCCTACGAGCTACTGGAACAGGCTAAGGCCACCCGGTTAATGTTCATGATGTTCATGGGATTGATAGCCGCCATCTCGTTAATCGTGGGTGGGATCGGGATCATGAACATCATGCTGGCGACTGTCACCGAGCGAACCCGTGAAATTGGCATTCGCCGCGCACTGGGTGGAAAACGGAGCGATATTACCCGGCAGTTTCTTGTCGAAACTATTTCTCTGTCGGTAGTCGGCGGTCTGACCGGGATTCTGGGCGGACTCCTCTGCCCCATCACGGTCAAAGGCGCACGCTGGCTGATTCGCGAGGGAGCTCCAGCCATGTATGCCAACATGCCCGAGGTAGCCAAGATCATGACGCCGGAAATCGTACCGATCTCGATCCCGATCGCTTTTGTGATTTCCGTCTTCGTCGGTGTCGTCTTTGGTCTCTACCCGGCAATGAGGGCAGCCCAGATGGATCCGATCGAAGCGTTGCGTCACGAATAGCCATATTGGGCAACAGAACGTTCAGCCAAAGCGCGACAACGCTCTCTTTGATGGTGACATCGAGCAGCTAAGAACGTGGCACTTGCCGATTACTGGTCGCGGTAACGACCTTCAATCGCATCCAGAATCTGACCCAGGATCTGTTGGGATTCGACCGGCTGGCTCTCACTGGCGTTATATCGGTCGTACTGCTGTTGAATTTCCGCCGTGGTCAGCAAGGTACCGGATCGAGCAATCGCTTTTTCAAATGCCTGGGATGCCTCTTTTCGCTCTTCCACTGAGAGCGCGTCTTCGCTGGCCAAGTTGACCAGCGCCCGTTGGGCGGCCGGGGTGCCCAGGTGGGACAGGATCTGGCTGACGACCGGTGAATATCCATGCTCAAATAAAATCGGAACCAATTCGGCGTCTCGGGATAGCAGGTCGTAAAAACCGTAGACTTGCGGGTCGGCCGCCACCTTGCTCAACCAGTTCAGGGCAAACATCGACTGCTGGTTTCTTTCAAACAAGGTCATGGGCCAGGGTTTCTGCAGCTCGCGCAACCGGTCGACTTGACGAGTCACCACGGCTGCGTCGTCGGTCAGGGCTAGAATCTCAAGGCGCTCTTCTCCGTGGAAAATCCGCTCGACTCGCATCTTTTGAGGCAGGTCTCGGATCATCACCCCAATCGGAATTTGCTTGCTCCGCCAATCGCTTCGCAATTGAAATACCAGTTCGTGGAAATAGGGACCATTCAGGGTGTCAGTGATCAGGATCAATTCGACGTCGGGGTCCGTGACAGCCCGGTTGAAAACCTCTCGACTGTTGGTCAGTGCCACACCGGAAACTCCACTGCGGTCCATGATCGAGGCAAACGTCATGCCCGACGCCAATCGCCGGTGACCAATCAGTCCGGTTGCACGTCCGTTGGAGGCCGACAGGAAAATAGCCAGGGAGGTAACATAACTGCTACCTTGATAGGCTTGCTGGGGATCAATTTTCGTGATGGTTTGCAAAGCGGCGAACTGAAGGTGTCGTTGGCCCGTCATGATCGCTCGAACGAGTGCCGATGGCTGCCCGTCCGTCGACTCCAACAGCTGGGCATGTCCCTGATCCGCTAGGACTTCACAGGCTGCGATGGCGGCCGGGAACAATTCTGCTTCCAACGCCTGTGCCAGAACCGAGTTCACCTCGGGAACCGAAATTCCAGGCAATGACTTCATGAATGTCTCGGTGTCAATCGCGCGGTCTGGACCGGCAATCCGCTTCAGCGATTCCAGTAGCGTCAACAGGAACATCTCTCGGTTGGCGGGTAAATCACCATTGATTTGCAAAAGATCTTTGGCCAAGTCCGAAGCGATAATTCGGGATGCGGTAGCCGAGCTGAGCTTGACCTGAAAAAGCTCTTTCTTGTCACGATCCCACCGCCAGACAGCCACTTTCTGGAAGGGGTCGCCGTTGGAATGCGGACCACCCATCAGGTAGGTCTTGACCTGTTGCTGCAGGTGTTCCTGGGCCTGGGTTTGATTCGGCACGCCCCCCAGGTTCTCAATGGCAGACTGGCGAGCCGCTTTACGCAGTTCCGCGTCGACTCCCGGGGCCAGCGCGGGTCGATAGAGGACGTCCCGGGCCAGGATCGAGTCGATTCCACCCAGGGCCCGTACTGCTTCCAGCTGCAACGTCGGCTGATTACTTCGAACGGCCCCAACCAGCGGACCCGTCGCATCACTGGCCATATGGGAAAGCGCCTCACGGATGAAAGAAAACTCCTGCTGACGACTCTCGTCGGCAAATACCTCGATCATCCGGGCAATCGCCGGAGGCCCCAAACGCCTCAGCTTGTGAAATGCATCGCTACGATAGGCAATGTTGCTATCGCTCAACCGCTTGATCAGCCGGTCCAGCCGCTCCGGTGCCAAAGCCTCTTTGCGAACCGCCGCGAACACCCGTTTGCCAAATTGCCGACCCTCGGGTTGCAATTCATCCTGATAGAAAATTTTCAGGAAAAGGTTGGGGCCAAGCACCTCATGCATTTCAAAAATCGTCTTATCGTCGGCCCCAGTCCCCATTAGAACGGCCAGGTAATACCTGGCATCAGCATATTGCTCGATGTCAAGCATTGTCTGAATCGCCTTGGCCAATTGCAGAGGTGTCACCGGATTCGATTTGCGAACCGATTCGATGATCAAGCGAGTCGCCTGATCGAGGTTCGGATCAATTTTCGGCAAGACATTGAGCTTGGGGGATGCGGCACCAGGCTGGGAAGAGCCAAACGGATTGTCCTGTGCGGCAGGATTCGGTTGGCTAAATGGATCATCCGCTTGCGCGTTAACGGTGGAGGACTTAGTCGGCGCAAAAGGGTCGTCATCCTGAGCCGCCGAGCTATCGGGGACCCCACTCGTAAGGAGCATCCAGCCGAAAACGACCAACCAACCCCGGAAGGGGAAAACGGCCGGCGGCGCAATCTGGCCGGGTGAAACGAACGTGGATGCGAGAAATCGGTTAGTCATGACTTGGGTGTGATCGTCAAATGCAGGTTATTTCCAACAGGCCTGAACTGATTGAACTATCTGTACCGAGAGTGACGATTATGCCGCACACTGACGTCAGTTCAGCTCAAGTCGCTCGCACCATCGGGCGAGTTGCCGGGAGACCTGCTCGGGACAGGTCGAACCCGTGCTCCGAAAATTGGAAATCGCGTTCTCTACGCCCAATACATCATAGATGGACCGATCCAGAGATGGATCAAAAGCCTGAAAATCTTTCAAAGAAAGGTCAGCGAGGTGACAATTTTGCTGCATTGCCTGCCTGACCAGTTGGCCGACCGCATGATGAGCCGTTCGTTGGGGAATCCCACGTTTTATGAAGAATTCCATTAAAGTCGTCGCATCGAGGAACCCCCGCTCGAGGCCCGCGCGGATCGATTCCCGCCTGAGTCGGCTCCCCTCGACCAAGGGAATGGCGAGACTGAGACAAGCCTCCGTCGTGTCAAACGCATCAAACAGGGCCGGTTTATCCTCTTGCAAATCACGGTTGTAGGCCATCGGCAAGGCCTTTACCAAAACGAGCAATGTTTGCAAATCCCCGATCACTCGGGCCGCCTTACCGCGCGTCAGCTCGAGGACATCCGGGTTGATCTTTTGCGGCATGATCGAAGAGCCGGTACAGAACTCTTGGGGAATTTTAATCAGGTTGAATTCCGTCGTGCTCCAGAGGATCCAGTCCTCAGCCCAGGAACTCAAATGGATCGAAATCAAGGAGAGGCAAAAGACGAACTCGATCATGTAGTCCCGATCGCTACTCGAATCGAGACTGTTTTGCAGTAATCCATCGAATTGAAGCTGGCCAGCCGTGTTTTCCCGATCAATGTCAAGGCTGGTTCCAGCCACCGCCGCGGTCCCCAAGCTACTCTGGTTGACACGCGTTCGGCAATCCTGCAACCGCTGTCTGTCCCGCTCCAATTTTTCGCAGTAAGCCATGAAATAATGCGCCGCCAGGATCGGCTGCGCGCGTTGCAAGTGAGTGTAGGCCGGAATAACGACATCGCCCTCTTGCTGTGCTAAACGAATAAACGATGTCTGCAAGCCCGCCAGCAATTCATCCATCCGGTCAATCGAAGCGCGAATCCACAACCGCATATCGGTCGAAACCTGATCATTTCGGCTGCGGCCAGTGTGGAGTTTTCGGCCCACATCGCCCAATCGGTCGATCAGGGCCTGCTCAATATTCATGTGAATATCTTCCAGCTCCCTCCGAAGAGGAAACTTCCCGCTCTCCAACTCCTGACCAATTTCGGTGAGACATTGGACAATCTGGTCGCGCTCGTCCGGTGTGACCAATTCCTGGTCAGCCAGCATATTGGCGTGCGCGATCGACCCCGCAATATCTTCGCGGAACAACCGTGAATCAAAGCTGATACTCTCGGTGAACTGTTCGACGCGCTTATCTACCGCAGACTCAAATGCTCCCGATCGACTTGGGCTATCCGCCAATTTTTCATCCCCTGCCTAAGGAAAACCCGCCAGCTTCGGCGGAACGGTCACCTGTGATACCGTTCAGAGACGATCGTAACGTAAGGTTGCCGATTCTGCGCGGTCCGACCCCGAATTTTAAGACTTTCGCCAATGATTTCCGTTAAAATGGTCCTCTCAGGCCGCCCCTTTCCATCGGCATCGGGACCAGGCGGATTATGGGAATCGGGTGCGACGGACGTTTTGAGGATTTTCTCGGGAACAATTTATGTATTTTTTCTTATTCCTAATCTCCTGCCTCTCGTTCCAAGAAGATCAGGCGACCGAAGACAACTGGTTGACCATCAAGCCCGAAAATGCCCGGGCGGCCGTCAGAATGCCCTTCGAGCCGATTCACCGCCAAAGACCGTTTGAAGCTGTCCGCGATCAACCCTCGAATATCCATATGTACCTGGCAACGACGCCTGACAAGAAAAAATCGTTTGTCTTTGCCTACCACGACCTGAACGAAAAAATCCGAGATAAAAAACACGAAAAAACCGTGCTCGACGGGGCAGTCGAAGGGGCCAAAGGGCCCTACTTGGGGGATCTGATCACCCACAAGGAGATCGTCAAGGAAGGCAACCGCGGCCGGGACTTCACGATCATCGTCAACCAAAACGGTAGCTTGATCAAAATCAAACAACGCGTTTTGTTGGTTAAACAACGGCTCTACCAGCTGAACGTGGTCTGTGCTCAGGCCGAATTTGACGAATTGGAAGCGAGCAAATTTCTCGATTCCTTCGTTCTCGAGCCATCCTCGAGTTCCTCAAAGCGGTCCACCCAGCCGCGGGCTGCTCGGCCGGGAAGTCAGGATAAATGAGTTTGGCCCCTTGAAGGCAGCGTGATTGAATTGGTACGCTTGGGAAATTTTATTTTCGTTTTTTAGTACCATCATTCCCCTACGCGGTGAAACGCTGTGCCCAAACGAGACGACATCCAAAAGATCCTGTTAATAGGCTCCGGCCCGATTGTGATTGGCCAAGCCTGCGAGTTTGACTATTCGGGTACCCAGGCCTGCAAAGCCCTGCGTGAAGAAGGCTTCGAAGTCGTGTTGGTCAATTCCAACCCGGCCACCATCATGACCGACCCGGGGACGGCCGAGCGAACCTACATTGAGCCGCTGACCTGGCAAATGGTCGACAAGATCATCGAGCGAGAAAAGCCCGACGCCCTGCTGCCAACACTCGGCGGTCAGACCGGACTCAATCTGGCCATGGATCTGGCCGAGCACGGTGTTCTGGAAAAGCACGGCGTCGAGATGATCGGCGCTCGGGCAGACGTCATCGCCAAGGCAGAACAGCGGGACCTGTTTCAACAGGCGATGGCTAACATTGACCTCGAAGTCTGCAAGGGCTTCACTGTCCACACATTGGAAGAAGCGAGGAAAGCCGCCGACGAAGTCGGTATGCCTTGCGTCGTGCGCCCTAGCTTCACCATGGGGGGGAGCGGTAGCGCGATCGCCTACAACCGCTCCGAATTCGACACCTTGGTGCAACGCGGACTCGATCAATCACCCGTCACTGAGGTCTTGATCGAAGAATCCGTGATTGGCTGGAAAGAGTACGAAATGGAAGTGATGCGCGATATCGACGACAACGTCGTCATCATCTGCAGCATCGAAAATTTTGACCCGATGGGGGTCCATACGGGCGACTCAATCACCGTCGCGCCTGCCCAGACTTTATCCGACAAAGAATACCAACGGATGCGCGATGCGAGCATCGCAGTGATCCGTGAAATCGGCGTAGAGACCGGCGGTTCCAACATCCAGTTTGCGACCGACCCGAAAACGGGTCGCATGATCGTGATCGAAATGAACCCGCGCGTCAGTCGCTCCAGTGCATTGGCCTCCAAAGCAACCGGTTTTCCGATCGCCAAAATTGCCGCAAAATTGGCCGTTGGTTACCGCTTGTGGGAGCTGCCCAACGACATCACCCGTAAAACACAGGCCTGCTTTGAGCCAACGATTGACTACGTGGTCACCAAAATCCCGCGGTTTACCTTCGAAAAATTCCCGGAAGCGGATCCGACCTTGATGACCCAGATGAAGAGCGTGGGTGAAACCATGGCGATTGGTCGGACGTTCAAGGAGTCGTTTCAAAAAGCGTTGCGGGGCCTGGAAGTCGGCAGCTTCGGATTTGGCTGTGGTAACGACGACCTGTGGGGTACCGACGAGCAACCGGACGCGGAGACCATCAGGGCTAAATTATCGGTACCTAACTCCGAGCGCCCCTGGTTCATTCGCTACGCTTTCAAGTCGGGTATGTCCGTCAAGGAAGTTCATGAATTGAGCTTGATCGATTGCTGGTTCCTCGATCACCTCTCGCGGATTGTCCAGATGGAAGAGGCGCTTCGCGAATTGGAAGAACCGAAGCAGATTTCGCGAGACATGATGCTCAAAGCAAAGCAGTACGGTTTTTCCGATCGCCAACTGGCCACCCTTTGGGCGTGGCATGAGCAGGATGTTCGTGAACTGAGAAAGGGACTCGGTGTTCTTACTACATTCAAATCGGTCGATACCTGCGCGGCAGAGTTCGAAGCCTATACACCGTACTACTACTCTACCTACGAAGACGAAAATGAGACGCCGGCCAAGAAAGAGGGAACCCGCCGCATCATGATCCTCGGAGGGGGACCCAACCGGATCGGCCAGGGAATTGAATTCGATTACTGTTGCTGCCATGCGAGTTATGCCCTGCGTGAAATGGGGATCGAATCGATCATGGTGAACTCGAATCCCGAGACCGTCAGTACCGACTATGACACCAGCGACCTGCTATTCTTTGAACCTCTGACGGTAGAAGATGTACTGAACATTTGTGATGAAGTCCAACCAGATGGGGTCGTAGTCCAGTTTGGTGGACAGACACCATTGAACTTGGCGCGAGCCCTGGAAACGGCCGGTGTGCCGATTATCGGCACCAGCGTCGACACAATCGAGGCAGCCGAAGACCGAGAGAAGTTCCAACAACTGCTCGGCCGAGTCGGGTTGAAGCAACCGGCTAACGCGATCGCCCGAAACATGGACGAGGCCCGTGAGATGTGCAAAGTCGTCGGTTTCCCCACGTTGGTGCGACCCAGTTTTGTTCTCGGCGGGCGGGCCATGGAAATCTGTTATGACAAGGCTCAGTTTGAACGGTTTGTCCGCGAAGCGTTTCTCGTGGCCCAAGGCCAACCGGTTTTGATCGATCGATTTTTGGAAGAAGCGATCGAGGTAGATGTTGATTGCATCTGTGACGGGACCGATGCCATCGTAGCCGGCGTCATGGAGCATATCGAGGAAGCGGGCGTACATTCGGGGGATTCCGCTTGTTCCATCCCGCCCTACTCTCTACCTGCAGAAACCATTGAAGAGATCAAACAGGCGACTCTGGCGATGGCCAAACACTTGAACGTCGTAGGACTGATGAATGTCCAGTTTGCCGTCAAGCGCGAGGGCGAAGTCAACAATGTCTACGTCTTGGAGGTCAACCCAAGGGCCAGCCGGACGGTTCCTTTCGTGGCCAAGGCGACCGGCCTACCGGTCGCCAAAGTAGCCGCCAAGGTCATGGCCGGACTTTCACTCGCGGAACAAGGCATCACCAACGACCCCGTCCCGACTCGGGTATCAGTCAAAGAGAGTGTCTTTCCATTCCGCAAGTTTGCCGGTGTGGATATCGTGCTCGGGCCCGAAATGAGAAGCACGGGAGAGGTGATGGGCGTCAGCCCTCACTTCTCCATCGCTTTTGCCAAAAGCCAACTATCGGCAGGCGTTGTTCTGCCACAAACGGGGCGCGTGTTTGTATCCGTTTCGTCGGCTCACAAGACCCGTGCCACGCGAATCGCCCGTCGACTTCATGAGCTCGGCTACGAGATCATTGCAACCGAGGGGACCGCTAAGCATATCGAGGCAGATCAGATACCCGTGGAACGGGTTAAAAAAATTATCGAAGGACACCCCAACCTGATCGACCACATGAAGAACGAGGCGGTAGATCTGATCCTGAACACGCCGAGTGGGAAAGGCGCTCGAACCGATGAGGGGAGAATTCGAGCAGCTGCCGTTCAACATGGTGTTCCCTGTATCACGACGATCCAAGCCGCCGAAGCTGCGGTGCAAGCATTGGAGGCATTGCGGGTCGAAGAGATGCAAGTGGAGTCCTTGCAAGAACGCTTTGAAAAATTGACTTCGGTTTCCTGAAAATCGGAGCTGCCCACCGGATCTCAAGAGTGAGTTCGCTTGGCCGTTCAAGGGCCCTGCCCGGTTTTATCGACCGGGAAATTGAGCTGGTAGATGGACCGCGCGAGCTCAGGCGTCATGAAATCAACCACCAAACAACCGTGGCAACGCCGGGGTGCTTGCAGCAAGTAATCGGTCAGCCTCCGGTTAACCGAATTGCTGATCGCTGTGATGTTGGGGATGCCCAACGGGCCACTCTGGTAACCGCTGCTAAAGTGCAAGTGCAGTCGATCTACAGGGGGACGGCTCAACGTCCTTTCCAATCCCCGTTTTACCAGTTTCCACTTCGTCTCAGCATCGGGGACTTTAAACCGGTCCTGAATAAACAGCCTGTCCCCTTCGTGGCTGCCATTATGCCCCCAATCGGTCGCGGGAATTCCGAAACCGCTGGGCGCATCGAAGCGGCGCAGCAGGATCATCTTCCCCCTTACCTCTCCCAGTTTCGGAATCGTCTCGCCACGGTACCAAGCCCGGTCCGGCTGATCGAGATAGTGGCGAAGCGTTTCCACGAAACTGCGGCTATTCCCTCGCGGCCGATGCTCCGGCTTGATACTCAGGATGAGCGTCTCTCCAGGGTGCCTGTGCAGAAAGGACTCCATTGTCTTTAAAACAGCATCGAACGAAAGTTTTTGTGAAACGGGTCCATGGTACAAGAAGAACTGGTCCTCCTGATGGCAACAGCGGAGATCAAAAAAACGAACACCGGCATCCAGTTGTTTCGCCAAATTCAAAGACTGGCAACGGGCTGTTGCGGGCAACGGCTCACGGAGCGCCGCACTATTGTGGGTTCCAGGAATACTCAAGGAAGATAGCTTCCTCCCATCCGCAAGGCGCGACATCCAATCACCCTCGTCAGCCACCAACCCCGTGGGCAGGCAGAGGGACAACACGAAGATCGGAAACCACGTTTTCATCAAAAACCTCAATCCCGCAGCGGAATAAAATTGACTAGGGTCAGCGCGAGCGAGCGATCGGGTCGGCTTACCTTGTTCGAACCACGAATCCCCATTCTATCCCCTGCCCGAAACATTGACAGCAAACGACTCGTTCTTTCAGTTTTCGTGGCCATTTCCCCCGCTGGGGACTACCAAGGAATGGGAAAAAACCTCCTCATCTCGCCCCCGTGGTAAACGACAACCGAAGTTTTTTCTTTTTTAATGCCTCACACAGAACGCCAGGCACGACGGTGGCGAAGGGAAGCAGAAATCCGCTAGCAATCTCAACATTGCCCGAGTTTCTAATGCCAATTAAGATTCGCCCTGGTGAACCGACATGTGCCGACACGTAAGGGTAATTAGCATCGATGAAGCTCGAGCAAAGAATACAGCAGATAGAACTCATACTCTCTGATGTCGACGGAGTGATGACCGACGGACGCATCACCTATGACAACCAAGGGATTGAGACGAAGTCCTTCCACGTGCGGGATGGACTGGGCATCAAGCTGTGGCAACGGGCAGGTCATCATTTCGGGATCCTGACCGCTCGGACGTCTCATATCGTCAAGTTAAGAGCCAGCGAACTGGGCGTCGAAATTTTGCGACAAGGCGTCGAACAGAAGCTGACCGTCGCCAAACAAATCATGAAATCACTGGGACTCAGCCCGGAACAAGTCTGCTATATCGGTGACGACCTCGCCGACTTGGAAGTCATGAAACTGGTCGGCTTGCCCGCCTCGGTATCGGATGGGTCTGCCGACGTTCGCGCCGCTGCCAAACTGGTTACCCAGTCCCCGGGTGGACGCGGGGCCGTGCGGGAATTGATCGAAACACTGCTGGAAAGCCAGAAGCGATGGGCCGACGTCCTGGTGGATTACTCTAACTCGTAGCGGTGCCTGCAACATCGATAAGGATATCGACTTGACCGACGTTCAACCAATGACCCTGCAGCCGCTTGCGGTTCGGCCCCACCCACTTAAGCAGTACTTGATAGCACTGCTTGCGACGGCCGCTGCCTACGTCTGCTACTTGTTGGTCATTAACCCGTTTATCGACGGTCAACTGAGTCAGGTCCAAGAAGCCAACCAGATTCCAGCAGGTCCACCCCTGCCGGTGGATGACAAGACGGAATTTGCCAAGTATCTGCCCGCAGGCAGTTGGGAGCTCAAACCCTGCAAGTCACTCGATACGGCGGAAGGGAAAATCCTGTTCCAGGATTACTCGCGCAATGATGCAGACGGAACCTGGGACGTCTACCCTTTCACCATGATCCTCAAGCCTCGCCAGGCAAAACCGGGCGAAGCGGCCGGTCCGCCGCTGATCCTGCGAACGGAGAAAAAAGCGAAATTGCGATTTCGCCATGGTCTCCAATTAGGCAATAGCGTGACCGACGAACCAAACAAACTGGAACAGGCACAGTTGATCGGCCAGGTCGAGGTTTACCAACCCGGCTCTGATCGCAATCCCAAGATCCAGATTACGACCAGCAATGTCCAAGTGACTCGACGAAAGATATTCACCGTGTCTCCCGTCGATTTTCAATTTGGTGACCACCAGGGACGCGGACGCAACTTGTCGATCGAGCTTTCTCACGAATCGATCAATAGCAACTTGAACGCTGATTTTTCGAACATCAAGGGGATTCGCCGACTGCAATTGGCCTACCTCGACTTCCTGCGACTCCAGCCCGAGACGAAACCGCCCTCCAACACAAAGCGCACAAAAACCTTGCAACCGGAAAATTCGCCGCTGGAAATCACCTGTGACGGGGCCTTCCAATTTGATTTCCTCCGAAACCAGGCAGCGTTCCGGGAAAACGTTGTCGTCAAACAGCTGGATCCACAAGGAGACAACCTCGTTTGCGAGAAACTGGATCTCTATTTCAACGATCTCGCTGAAAATCCCGTCGCTCCACGAGAAAACGAATTATTGGATGCCAAATTCGAACTGAAGGAAATCGTTGCCGCCGGTTCACCTGCCGTTTTATCGGCCAAGAGCAGGGACTCTCGGGTTCAGGGCGAATACCTGCGATACGACCTGGTCGAAAATCTGGTCGAAGCCAGAGGTGCCGTTGAGCAAGTAGAAATTGTGCAAGGTCCCAACCAATTCGTATCCCAACACTTCCATTACGAAATCCCCTCGGACAACTCCCTGGGTAAGCTCAATGCCTTCGGTCCGGGCTGGATGGTTCGACAGGGTGAAACCGTAACCGAAGCCATGCAGGCTCGCTGGAAGAACCATTTGACGATTCGCCAGATTGATCCTCACAAGAAAGTCATCACCCTCGACGGAGACGGGTACATCCAACTCGATCCGAAAACCGCGATCGACGCCCAAACGATCCGTTTTGCATTATGGGAAAATCAAAAACAGTCCCCGGCCGGAGAAACCGCCGGCTGGGACTACCAGCCCGCCCGGCTGGTCGCGACCGGCCAGGTTCAGGTCCGCTCCAAAGACATCCAAGGAAGCACCGAACGTTTAACAGCCCATTGGCCGAACAATCCTGTCCCCTTGCCCCAACCGGGCACCCAATCTTCTCAGCCAGCCACATCGCAAGTCATTCCGTTCCTGCCGGCAAAGAACGTCATTCGGTCGTACCCCGCCACCGCCGTCGCCAATACTCGTCCGCAGGTGGTAAGGAGAGCGTCCTACCCAGACGATCAGCGACCCTCCCGACCCAGCCTGTTTTTCGAAGGTCAGGAACTCGCGTTGGTTTTGCGAGATGAAAAAGGAGAGACAAATATAACCGATTTGGAAATGACGGGCGACGTGAAAGTCTGGCAACTCAAAGCGCAAGGGAGTGCCCAACAGGCCGCCCGTGAAATCGAACTCGCCGGCCACCGGCTCAAAGCCGAACCCCAGGGGAACAAAAACTATCGCCTGCAAATTTCCGAAGGAGAAGGCACAACCGCAGCCACCGTGACCACCGAGGAAATGACCCTGATCGGACCGGACATTTACCTCGACCAACAAGCCAACCGGGTCTGGATCAACGGCGGCGGCGAACTGATGATGAACCTGGCCGATGCCAACAAGAAACCGCTTCCGCCGCAAGCGACGAGGAAAGAAAAACAGAACTTGAAAATCACCTGGCAAGGTGGAATGATCTTTGACGGTTCGCAGATCTATTTTGAACGAAATGTCATCTCCCACTCAATCACCCGCGGTAAAGAGAATTCCCAACGTCAAACTTCAACCGAGTCGACAATCCTCAATATCGAGCTCGACCGATACGTCAGCCTTCGCACTCCCGACGCAGCAGACCAAGGCGCGACGCCGGCTCAGAGGCCGGAACCAAAAGTCAAGACTTTGTTGCTGGTAGACCGCTTGCCGGAAGGGCAGCCGGTCTTTCAATTGGCCAGCTTTCAGCAAGCGAGCACAAATCGCCCCGTATTGATCGCCAGCATCACCCGGGACGCAGCCGGTGCAATCATGGAACAACAAAAACTGGTGGCTCCTACCGCCAGGATTCATGTGAATGAAAATCGCCTGACGGCCGAAGGCCCCGGAGCCCTGGCGATTCATCGTCCCAACCGGAGCAGTGATAACGCAACGCCTCTCTCTTTTCAAAAGAAAGCCAAAACCACCGCACCTTACCTGTTCATCCAAACCAATTTTGATCAGGCTCTTCGCGTGGACACAGAATCGAAATCACTGGACATGACCGGCAATGTACGCGCCCTCTACATCCCGGTTTCCTCGATGGATCAGTCCTATAGCCCGGACGATCCCAATCCGCCAGCCGATGCCTTTCGTTTAAATTGCGCCACGCTGACCATGCATCAGTGGACGCCCCAGGCAACCGGACTGCAACAATCAGAACTGCGGGCACGGGGCAATGCCCGGGTCTCCAATAGCCAGTTTACCGCCACGGCACATGAAGTCCGTTACGATCAGGGCAATGACTACTTGTACCTCGAAGGTTCCTCGCGCAGTGATGCAACCCTGCAAACCATTTCTGAGACCGGAGGTAAATCGGCGCGACTCGTTGCCGAAAAAATACGTTATCGGCCATCCGACAACTCGACCAAAATCGAGAACATGAAGCGCGCCACCATGCGAAACCGATGATAGCACTCGCTTCGGTATTGAAGCCGTTGACGGGAATACTTTACGAGCCGGTACGTCTTTCAGGCCAAAACCATGGGATCGATGAAACACAGAGCCTGCAGTGCAACGAAACGTATACTCTTCTCGGGAGTAATAGTCGGTGGTTTGCTTCTGACCGGATGCCAGTCATGGCAAGTCAACCAACTAGGTGACCGGATACACCCCAGTAATCAACGAGATTGGAGTCCTGACCAGCAGGTTCTTCCCTGCGGACAGATTTCCGGTGAAACAATTACACTGCGTAATATCCGTCGTTGCGATTACTTGACGGCCCACGATTACGTGGTCACACATTACGATCAAACCTTTCCTATCAACTCGATTGAAACCGTCGATTTCATCGTCACCTCTCCCAACGTAACACCCGCGGTATCTCATACCATACTGAGCTTTGGTCGCCGTGATGGCAGCTACTTAAGCGTTTCCATCGAAGGTCGCACCGAGAAAAACGAACCGTACATTCCGATGTTAAGCATCAGCCGCAAATACGAGATCATTTATGTGATTGCTGACGAAGCAGACCTGGTCGGCGCCAAATCGATGGAGCCCAATGAGTCCATCCACATCTATCCATCCACGGCAACACCTGAACAATCCCAGGAACTTTTTCTCGACATCGTTCGCCGGGCCAATGCACTGCAAAACGAACCAGAGTTTTATGACCCCCTACTCAACAGCAACAAGAGTAACTTGGCCAAACATTTCAACACGGTGCAACCGGAAACCATTCCCATCCGCTGGGACAATCTGCTGCCTGGTTTTTCGGCCAAGCGAGCCTACGAGCTTGGCTTGATCGACAATCGAGTCTCTTTTGCATCACTGGATTCCCTGGCGGATATCACGCAGCTGGCAAAAGAATCTCGATCAACATCCGGGTTCTCAGCTAAAATTCGTAGCCAGTGGAGCGACATCGATCGGCTGGCCGCCGTATCGGAACGGCAAGCAGAACGAATCAACCTCCGAGGGGCTGAACGGTTGAGCCAGCCAGTGGACACGCCTTGGAGCAAGTACTGGCGCTGAGCCCGACCATCAAACGGGGGCTACCACAACGGGAGGCTGTTCAACTCCGGCGAATAAAATCGGCAGCATAACTGCGCACCTGTTTTTCATTTAAAACATGCACCATTCTCAACTGCTGCACGGTCGAATCACTGAACCGAGATAAGGGAAGGTGCACCCAGGTTTTTTTGAATTCCTTGGCCACAGCCCGCCAAGCAGGGCCAGGCGGGGCGGGGCTGACCAGTGCAATGTGTGGCGATTCAGCATGCAGGCATGCCGCGGCCAGAAGACGCTCTTCCAACGTCGAGGTAAAATCCAGTCGTGGATCGATCCAGATATCCGGGATCGTCACAGGTGGATAAAGAAACAGCGCGCCGCCGTAGTGAGCCAGACAGATCCCCGGGCCAACCGGCTCGTCCAAGTAACTACTGGCAAAAAACGCTAAGGTCGACTCGTTGGCATGCTCCGCAAACCAAGTCGTTCGCCACGGATAGCGCCGCGGATCGGCTGGCGAATCAAACAGCATGACCGCGCAATCGAGACGGCCGCGGTTGGGGGGCATCACCTTGACGTAAATATCTTCGTCATACCAGTGTCTCACGGTATCTCGAATGTCGATCCCATCTTTGACACTACTGGTAAATTTCTCCGTCCTCGCCAAATCCGCACCCATGACCTCCGCCGCCCGGTCGAACACCGAGCGCCGAAAATTCTCAATCAACTCATCCTCCGGGGGCCAGCTACATTGCTGGTAAGGATTCCATTTCTGCTTCCATTCGGAAGCGCGATTCCTGTCAGGCCGGGGGGCCAATTCGATTTGACTCCAGGCCACAGGAGGGCCGGGCAAGCGGCTGGACATCGCGCAAATCGTGTCATCGGGAAACGCAGCCTGCCCCATACCCATACGAATTTCGGGCAAACCGATTTCGGCACCATACTGGTACGTCTTCGCTTGGGCCAGAACATGCAGGGCGTAGCCATCTCCAATCACCTGCTTGGCAGCCATGACGACATCGACCAATTGCGGGGAGAAACTGTGATCCATCAACGTCAAATTGCGAATATAACGAGTGATCACGGCCAACAAACGCGGGGTGATGCGACGGGCCCGATCTCCATAGTCTTCCCGGTAAGATTGCCGGGAGGAAATCAGCAACTCCTTGATGCCATCGATCGAAAGGTGGGCATCGTCCGAAAGCTCGGCCCGTGCGCGTTCGTAAAGCTCAGTGATGAAGGGTAACTCACCCAGCGCGAAATAGAGCGTATCCGGATCCAACTGATACTGTTCTGGCTCGTTTACCGGGTCATGCTCGGGACAAGAAAGTTCTCGGTCCATGTAGGCGGCACGGATCCAAGGCCAGTCCAGAATACTGCAAACCAATAGAATTCGTTTGTAATCGACTGATAATTGCCGCAACTGCCATCCCATGTAATCAACGCGATCTTTCCATGCCTGATGGGGTGATGGCTCGAGAAACGGTAGGACGGCAGCCGCGTATTGCTGCAGTGGGACCTGCTTTAAAGCGTATGCATCTGGCAACAATCGGCTGTGGGGGACGAATTGGGCCGTTTCCAGGTCAATAAAATGTCGAGGAATATGCTCGCCCATGGCGGTGCGAATTGCAGCAATCACACCTTGGCACGGATCGACCGGCACGTAACTGGCTCCCAGTTCCCACTCTTCCGGATCCGAATCCTCCGCGTCTCGGCTCGATGACGGGGGCAAATATGGATCAAACTCGGTCCGTACATCTTTCTGGACTACCACACTCGGTTTCGGTAAATCAAGCACAGCCCTTTCGACCGCTGACTGAAACGATGCTGGCAAGGGGATCGCAACACAATCAAAATCGTAAGACGCCATGACACGTCTCACTTCCCACGCAAAATCCCCGCGTCCATGAACGATGGGCAAAGCCGTCACACGGGGGCCAATCTCCAGCAACGGATCGATCATTCGCTATCTTCCCCGTCGTCTACTTCATCCGGGTCGTTCAGATCCGGATGGAGCGGATCCTCGGGTGAAAAGAAAAAATCTCCAAACCCAAGCGGTAAATTCTGCCCACCCAACGTTCGGTGTCTTGCCTTGGCCAACCCCTCGAGATCCCGCGCTTCCTGGCCCAAGCAATGCTCCAGTGCTTCTTGCCACACAACATCCAACGCGAGCGGGTGGTCCGGGTTCTGCTGAATCCGTTTGGTCGCGTAGCGCAGCAAATTGATTCCGTCTCGGGTTGAGAAATCAAGATTGAGTCCGTGAGATCGCTGCAGAAACTCCACCGTCATGGCCAGCATTTCCTGGCTACAAAACGGCAAGTGGTACTGCAGGATGGAAAGCTCATCCTCCCGATTGGGAAATTGCAAATTTAGCGTAGGTTGCAGACGGCTGAGGATATAATCCGGGACTTCAAACGTCGACTCATCCTGATTCATGGTCACGGCGCAACGAAAATCCGGATGTGCCTTGATCGTGATGCCCGCCACAATCGATTCGACATAGCGCCGATGGTCCAACAAGGGCGCCAACGAGGCCCAGCTTTTCTCGTTCATGCGATTCCCCTCATCGAGGATACAAACACCGCCTCGGATCATAGCCGAAACCAACGGGGAAGCGTGGTACGCGATCCGACCGTTTTCCGACAGGACGGGCGTTACCAACAGGTCTTCCGGCCGGGTATCGGCCGTACACTGGTAGATGTAAAGTTCCTGTTCACGACACTCGGCCGCCGCCATAGCGAGTGCCGTTTTACCAATTCCAGGAGGCCCAACCAGACGAGGTGTGAGTGCCAGGTCCGCGTCGTCGACAACGATCCAACAGGCCAAAACCTGCCGCAGAATTTCGTCCTGCCCGATCCATTGGTCATTGGTTGAATGGGCCTGCCCCAGTTGCAATGAAATACCTTGAACCTCAACCCGTTCACGTTCTCGATGCTGATGCATTTGGCTCCACTCTCTTTACCGACCGTTCCCACTCATCGTTTCGAGGGACCGGAACAAAAATATTAATTCCGGGCAGTACCTGAGAACCTGCTCAACCACCCGGAATCTTTTAAGGTTGCTGCGACAGGGCTTTCAGAAATTCGACCAGAAAGCCGACCTCTTTCTCACTCAGATTGAGCGGCTGCATTTCCTGGTCGAGATTCGGATCGTCAGGGGCGCCCCCCTTGTTATAGAATTCGACTACTTCTTTCAGTGTTTTCATGCCGCCGTCATGCATGTAAGGCGCAGTCAAAGCGATGCCGCGCAACGAAGGCGTCTTGAACTTGAACTTGTCCTCTCCTTTTCCCGTCACCTCGAAGCGCCCTGCATCGCGGTTCGGGTTTTCGAAATCGACTCCGGTATTGTGGAACTGCTCATCGCTAAAGGTTTCACCACCGTGACACTTCCAGCAACCTCCCGAACTCTCAAAAATCCACATCCCCTGCCGCGCTTCGCGGGAGAGAGCCCCATATTCCGAAGCTCGAAAACGGTCCACCATGGTATTGCCATAGACGAGGGTGCGTTCAAAACTGGCAATCGCCTTGGCCAATCGATCGGCCGAGATGACCTCCTCGATTGAATCCGACTCGCCGAATGCTTTGCCGAATTGCAACCGGTAACTCTCGTCCGACCGCAACGCCTTGAGCACCGTGGCAATATCGGTTCCAAATTCATTCGGATTTTCAATCGGGGTCAACGCCTGGTCCTCCAGTGACGACGCGCTACCGTCCCACAAAAACTGACTGCCGTATCCTCGGTTGAGGATCGA
>JAYZCF010000257.1:0-8305 GCA_036338455.1 Planctomycetota bacterium | reverse complement strand
GTGATTTCACCACAATGCAATAAGCCGGTAGCATCGAGGATTTGGGAACTTGATTCTCTCCGGTAAAATGTCCAAAATAGGCCAAAGGAATTTGTGTTCTGCGTTGGATGATCAAAATGAATGAGAATGGATGCGTAACGGTCACTGAAAAACCAGATGTCGACAAAGAGAATGCCAGAGAATCCGAGAGAAAGAGGCAGCCCCGTTATCATGTGATACTGTGGGACGATGACGATCACTCCTACGACTATGTCATTCTGATGATGAGGCAGTTGTTTGGCCACAATTTCGAAAGTGGTTTCTCGATTGCCAAACATGTCGATAGCTCCGGTTCGGCAATCTGTCTGACCACAACTCTGGAACACGCGGAACTAAAGCGGGATCAAATTCATGCCTTTGGAAAAGACAGTCTGATCGAGCGCTGTGGTGGTGGGGTGTCCGCTACCATCGAACCGGTTACCGGGGAGGGGTGAAGCGGCGGCGGTCGCCGCTGGCTTCCTGGCCTGCTGTCGCTTGATTCCAGGCATTTGGACGGTGCGAAATAGACGCCGCAGTTGGCAGATTTAGCCTGCTTGCTTCCGTGACGAGTCGCTACAATAGCCGTTTTACGATTTCGTTTCCCCGCCCCATGACGTGCTGCTTTTGGGGTGCGACTGGCTGTCAGAGAAGTTACGTGGGTGCAAAGCTTAAAACGGTTACGCTTGGCTGTAAGGTCAATCAGTATGAAACTCAGCTGGTGCGCGAGGGTCTTTTGAGCGCCGGATTCTCGGACGCCAATCAGGGGTCAGATCCCGCCGATTTGTGCATCGTCAACACGTGCACGATTACGGCGGAGGGAGATGCCAAGAGCCGCCAGGCGATTCGAAAGATGAATCGCGATAATCCCGAGGCGAGAATCGTGGTGATGGGATGTTACGCCACCCGATCACCGGATGAAGTCGCGACTCTGCCAGGGGTGGAAGAGGTCGTTACCGATAAACGTGAACTGCCTGACCTGATGGGGCGTTTTGGAGTGGTTGACATTCCCAACGGTATCAGCGGTTTGAGCCAACGTCATCGGGCTTACGTCAAGGTTCAGGATGGGTGTTTACTGCGTTGCAGTTACTGTGTCATTCCCAGTGTGCGGCCCGAGATGTACCGTCGGCCGATGGTTGAAGTTCTTGAGGAGGTGCGTCGTCTTGTTGATCGAGGTTACCGCGAAGTAATCTTGACGGGTATTCACCTGGGACATTACGGGGTCGATTTCAATCAAGGGAAACCGAAAGCGGAGTGGACGCGGCTGTCGCATCTGGTCCGTGAAATTTGTCGAGTGCCGGGCGATTTTCGAGTGCGGCTTTCCAGCATCGAAGCGACGGAAGTAACGCGCGAGCTGATCGAGGTGATGCAGGAGAATCAGCAAAAAGTTTGCCCGCACTTGCATGTTTGCCTGCAGAGTGGAAGCGATCGCGTTTTACGTCGAATGAAGCGTCGCTGGTCGGTGCGTCATATTATAGACCGTTGCCGTTTGGTAGCGTCCAAGTTGAATGCCCCTGCGTTTACGACGGATCTGATCGTTGGTTTTCCAGGGGAAACGGAAGAAGACTTTGAGTCATCGTTGGACGCCTGCCGGCAAATCGGGTTTTCCAAGATCCACATGTTTCCTTTTAGCCCGCGACGCGGCACGCCAGCTGCAGAGATGGAGGACCAGGTTGACCGGCAAGTTAAGCGCGAGCGAGGCAAGCGGGTTGCCAAGTTGGAAGCAGAGCTGCGGGCAGATTACCTTCAGCGTTTGGAAGGGAAATCGGTCCAAATGCTGGTAGAGCAGATCAGTCCGGATGGAGGGGCTTCTGGGACAACAGACCGATATGTTCAGGCCCGCACCGATTGTGGCGTGTACAAGCCGGGTGAGCTGGTGCGAGTGGTGGTGGACCGCTCCGATGGCGAATGCCTGTGGGCAAGCGTTTGAGTGGGGAGTGATTCGGCCAAGGTCCGCGTTGTTTGGCTGATTAGAATGCAACCAGATTGGGTTGGTCGAGTCCCAGTTTCTTCATCTTCTTGTACAGAGTGGTTCGGTTAACGCCCAGCTGGTCTGCCGTTTCACTGCGGTTCCAGTTGTTTTCCCGTAGTACCTGCAGGATGATTTGTCGTTCGGGGCCCCTCATCGCTTCCTTCAATGTCTGTTTTACGTCGGGCGAACCTACCGATTGCGCGGGTGTCAGACGATCAGTCAGACTGGAAGGCAGATCGTTCAGCGTGATCTGACGGTTTTTGCCCAGCAGAACGGCTCGCTCCATAACATTCTGCAGCTCGCGAACATTGCCGGGCCATTCATGGTTCTGAATAGCACGAGCAGCCGCGGTATCGAAACCGAGAATGGAACGGCCTGTTTCATCACAGTATTTTGAAAGGAAGTGTTCTGCCAGCGTCATGATGTCGTCTTGGCGTTGACGCAACGGAGGCAACTGCAGGTTGATTACGTTGATTCGATAGAAGAGGTCTTCTCGGAACCGTCCCTCGGCCACCGCGGAAGACAGGTCTTCATTGGTGGCAAGAATCACCCGGGTATTTACTTTTTGGGTTTCGGCGCCCCCGACCTGCTCGAACTCAAAATCCTGCAAGACCCGCAGTAGCTTCACCTGGAGGCTGGGCGAGGCAGTTCCGATTTCGTCCAGGAAAATTGTGCCACCATCGGCGAGTTTGAATTTTCCTTGCTTGTTACTGACAGCGCCGGTAAAGGAGCCTGCAACATGGCCAAATAGCTCGCTTTCCAACAAATTTTCGGGCAATGCTCCACAGGCAATCTCCACAAAAGGAGCCTCGCGCCGATCGGATCTTTGGTGGATCGCTCGGGCGACCAGTGATTTGCCGGTCCCGCTTTCTCCCGTCAATAGTACGGTTGCCCTGGTGTCGGCGACGCTGTCGATGACATCATAGATCTTTTCCATGTGGGAATTGTTTCCCACCAGGTTTTCCATGCCAAAACGGCGGTCCAGTTGGACTTTGAGCTGGTGGTTCTCCTGCATTACTTGGCGTTGGGAGAGAGCCCGGTTGATGGAGATCAACAACTCATCGTCGATTAACGGTTTGGTAAGCAGGTCGAAGGCGCCGGCACGAATTGCTTCGATGCCCGTGTTGATGGTTGCATAGCCGGTCATCAACAGGACTTGCGTGTTGGGGAAGTGTTGTCGGCAGTGCCTGAGAATTTCAAAGCCGTCTTCGGGGCCCAGTCTGACGTCGACCAGGGCAACATCAATGGACTCGCTGCTGAGAACTTTCCCCGCCGAAGCAAAATCCTGGGCCATAAATGTCTGGAATCCCAAGTCTTTTAGCCAGTTTCCCATAGACTCGAGGAGTTGCTGGTCGTCATCGACGATCAGGATTCTGGCATCGTTATGTAATTCGGCCCGTTTCATGGTTCTTGGTTCACCTGGCATGTTGAAAAAATGCAACTGTCACAAAAGTTTCTAGGTCACAAATGGAGGGCAGTCAAAATTTTTAAGCCATCATTTTGCAAGGTTTTTCCGATTCTTTTCCGGGCGTTTTGACTTGAAAAAAGGAGCTAAGCACTCGTCTTTACAAATGAGTTTGTGTAGATTTCATCGGGTGAGCAGTTCCTATTAAACCGATATTCTCGGTTTTCCTATCATATTTCCCATCAATCGAGCGGTTGTGGCGTTCCGTCATTTCCGTGCAGGCCAGTGATCACGTTTTTGGAACTCGCATCCCCCCCACCCATCTTGCGAGCACCGATGAGCGTTGCACTTTCAATGGCAGGAATCTTATTATGAAAATCAAAGTTGTTGTGGCAGACGACCATCCGGTTGTGGCCGACGGTCTGCGATTTGCCGATGCCAATGACGTCACCGTTGACATCGTTTCGCAGGTCGAATCCGTTGAAAAATTGGAGCCCGCTTTACGAGAATATCACCCTGACGTCCTGGTGATGGAAGTTCGCCTTGGTGGGAGAGATGCTCTGAAAAAACTGGAAGAGTTCAATGGGGAGTTTTCAGACATCAACGTCGTTGCCTTCTCGGGACAGGAAAACCCGACCCATATTGCCCGAGCAGCTGCCGTCGGGTGTTACGATTACGTATCCAAAACATCTTCTTGCCAGGAACTTATCCGCTCTCTGAAATCAGCGGCGATGGGCCAGCCAGCCCCGCAAGACAGCTTGATGGTAGAAACTCAGGCTCGTATGCGGCGACCACGGCAGCTGATTGACCACGATGTACCCCTGACCAATCGCGAGATGCAAGTCTTAAGGCATATTGCGATGGGGCTCAGTAATCGGGAGATTGGTAAATCTCTTGAGATCAGCGTGGAAACGGTCAAGGAGCATGTTCAAAATATTCTTCGTAAGCTCGACGTGAACGATCGCACGCAAGCCGCTGTCTGGGCGGTGAAAAGAAAATTGGTCTGAGCTTCTGTACCGGTTCCATTGCTGGGCAGTCTTGGCTGAGAAGCGGGGGCTGCCCGTGGGGTGCCGGGCCGTTTTTTTCTACCGGTTCGCCCTGTGGAGTGTCCAGTATTGGTTGATGATCTTGGTAGGCCACGCCCCAGCTTCCCTTACAGAATTTCTCTTTTCCGTCCCCGTCTCCCGAGTTAACAGCTTGAGCCCCGAGATGTGGGTCGGAGGCGATAAATGATCTGGTTCACGTCGGGGCAGATATAGCGAGGAAAACGGCTTTCTCGCTGGCCCACTTCGATGGGAAATAAGATTCAGACTTAGACGTCGTCGGGAGCAGGCGTTAAGATGGGGAGTCGGAAAGGTACCGGTGCGCAAGGGGAGAGGGAAATCGGCATGGCCGGAAATACTATCAGATCGGGGGCGCTTATTCGATTCGGCCTGTTGATTGCGGTCGTCCATGGAGCGGCCCAGACCGCTCCGGGTCAGCAGGATGAGATGGAAATCATTGAGCGGGTTGCGATTTTGTTGGACCAGCTCAAATCGCCCGAGGTCGCTCGACGGGATAAAGCCCAGGCGGAAATATTGACACTCGGTCCCGTGGCCTTGGATCAGATCGAACTGGATGATAATTCCACCACTGACTTTCGTACTCGCGTCGCTGAGATTCGCAAGCAATTGGAGAAGGAGGCGGTGGCAGCAGTCTCCGAGGCTAGTCGGGTGACGCTCTCGGGAGAGATGTCTGTCGATGAGGCACTTGCTGCGATCGCCAAGCAGACGGGGAACCAGGTCCAGGTAGGCGTGGCGGATGCCGCCGCCGGCAAGAAAATGATACGGCTGAATCTTACCAACAAAATGTTCTGGGAATCGCTCGGCGTCGTGATGGAGCAAGGTGGGTTGGTGGTCGACAAATACGGAGGCGGTGTGGGGCGACTCAGCTTGGCCCAATCCATCAACTCCGCGGCAGGGGCGGAAGAAAAAACCGCCACTCCTTCAGTGGATTCCCGAATCTTTCGAATCGAAGTCGCGCGAGTGGATTCTTCGGTCAACATGCAGGAACCGAATCTCGATTACACGACCGTCTCGTTACTGGTTCGCTGGGAACCCCGGCTCCGCCCAATATCGGTGGATATGCCGATGGCGAGTGTCGCGATTCGAGACGAGTTCGGCGATATTGTCAGCGTAACCGACCCTAAGTCTGTGATTTACGGAATGATCCAGCCCGAATTGCCTGAACTAGAATTTGCTTTACCTCTAAAGCGTGTTGATCGACAAGTGGAAGAGCTGCAGTCGCTTCAGGCAACCATTGATGCGGTTTTGCCGGGAAGGTTAGAAACATTCCGGTTCCGGAATCTCAAAGATCAGAAAGTCGGTCGTGAAATTCAAAAGGCAGGTGCGACCGTCACCTATGGGGGCATCAGTAAAAACGAAGACGTTTATACCGTCACCCTTTCTTTAGCCTTTGAGGAAGAAAACAATGCTCTTGAGTCTCATCAAGGGTGGGTTTTTCAGAACCCGGTCTATCTGGAAAACGATGAAGGAGAACGTGAGGAGGCGATCGGCTTGGAAACCTTGCAGCAGGATAATTCGAAGGTGACGATTCGTTATTTGTTTATCGAAGATCCGGGACATCGGACTTTGGTTTACCAAACACCTGCTGCGATCGTGAAAATGCCGGTCAAGATCGAACTCAAGAAGATTCCTTTGCCATGATTTTGGTTACCCTGTTGGTTGGTATGACCCTGCTAGGTTTGGTGCAGGAGGATACGGCGAGTTTCTCTGCTAAGCCGCCGGCATCGGCCAAAGTCAATGGTTGGTTGATCCGACCGCAACGTGTGGAACGATTTGTCGCTCAAAAACTCGCAGGCCGTACCGTCAATCAAATTGCCATGCAGCGTTTGACTTCCGAGGCACTTGAACAACTGGTCCGGCGACAGGTGATCATCGAATACCTAAAAACGACTCGCTTCTGGCCTCGAGGGGGAACGATCGAGATGCGGATTAGCCGATTCGAGCAGCGTTTGGATCAGGTCAATAAGGACCTCCGTCAACACCTGCTCGAAAATGGACTGAGCCGGGCGGAACTGGAAAATGAAATCGGCTGGGAGGTTGCCTGGAAACAGTTTCTGCAGCACCGGTTGAGTGAGAAGCTTCTTGACGAGTTTTATCAAAAACGACATCGCGAGTTTGATGGCACACGGCTCAAGGTGGCTCACTTGATTTTGAGGGCGAAGGTGGGCGAAGCTCCGGCTGATGTTTTCCATCGGGCGGACTCGATTCGTGATCAAGTCAGGCTTGGTCAATCGACATGGGCTACTGCCGTAGGCAAGCACTCGTTGGCTGAGTCCTCCCGCCAAGAAGATGGACTGGTCGGTTGGATTGGTTTCGATGGACCGATGTCAGTCGAATTCACCCAGGCTGCATTCCAGTTGGATCCCGGGCAAATCAGCCCGCCTGTGGCAACTTCGGCCGGTGTGCATTTGATTAAGTGCCTGGAGATTGAAGCGGGATCCGCCGGGCGCAAGGATGTTGAACCGGCCCTCCGGGCTGCCTTGACCGAGGAGTGGTTCTACCGCCTGGCCGAGCAGAAACGTTCGGAGTTTGACATCCAGTATGGCCCGGCCGGCGATTGATCTGGTCAGTCTTGAAGTTGGCCGAGAATCGTTTCTGCTCGCGACTTGATTCCGGGAAACGGTGTCGTTTCCAAAAGTTTTTGGAGCTTGTCCCGGTACCGGGCTTTCTGACTGGCCGATTGTGCAGCGGCAGCCATATCGAGGATTCGAATACTGTCGTAGAGACTCTTCATCTGCTCGTTTTTTCTGAGGTTGGAATAGATTCTGGACAGTTCCGATTTGCTGGGTTTCAGGTCTGCGTACTGATCCTTGATCCCCAGGTATTTTTGGATGGCCCGAATCTGTTCTTCTTCCGACAGCTCCTTGGCCTTCTCGACCTGGTTGGCTACGTCCTGGATGGAGTCGTTGGCAGCTTGCACCAGCAATTGGATTTCCTGATTGAGATCGATCGCTGGTTTGGCATAGCTGCCCACTTGGCCGGACTTGCCCAAGTAACGCTTGGCCGGCTTGAGTGATTTCAGCGCTGACTTGGGATCACCGTTCAGACGAAACTCTTGGAATTGCTTCGTTACCTCGGTCAGGATATCCACGTCGTTCTCGCCCAATACGAGGCCGGCACTGTTCATGGCAGCCGTTAAAAGGATTTTCAGCTGATTATCGTTCAGTGTTCCTGAATTGGCGTACAACGTTTCCCCATCGGCGCGAACCACGTAGACGATAGGAATGCCTTTCCCCTCGGCTTTGTGTTTCCTGGCCCAAGTTTGCCAGACTTCGCTACCCGTATCAAGTTTGATGGGCACAACCTGTGCCACAAAAGGTGCCAACTCACGACTGGTATTCAATCGTTTGAGTAAATCGGCACAGGGCGGTCACGTTGATTGACCAGCCACCGCAAAGATGGGGCGCCCTGTCATGGCCGATACGGATTGCACGTATTCCAGTGGGTCCGGTTGGCTCGCACCCGCTTCCTGTCCGGCGAGTGGGAGAGCCAAACAAGTAAGGGAGGTGATGGCTGCCAACAACGGGCTGGCAACTTGGAGACTCTTGATCAATAACATCGGCACGTTTCCCAATTCGATGAAAAGTAGTCAGCTAATCGACGCCGATTGCAGATCGGCCGCGGCTTCGACGGGAAGCAATCGAGCGTCCCTTGGATCGCTTGTCTTATTATAACCTATCGGAATTGACCGAGAGGTGAGGGTGTCGTGCTGGGTTTTTGGGCAGGGGAACCGATGGGGGGATTAGAGATTGCCCCGTCGTTCCTGTTCCAATTCCAGTGATTCAAACAAGGCTTTGAAATTCCCCTTGCCGAACGATTCGCTTCCGCGGCGACATATAATTTCGAAAA
>JAYZCF010000256.1:0-8298 GCA_036338455.1 Planctomycetota bacterium | reverse complement strand
TGGACTGATGGATGCGATCGATGCGTTCGATATGTCTCGAGGCGTCAAATTTGAGACTTACTGTGTTCCAAGAATTCGCGGGGCGATGCTGGACGAACTGAGAACGATGGATTGGGTCCCTCGACTGGTTCGCTCCAAGGCGAGCAAGCTGGCTGACGCAACCAAAAAGTTGGAAACCAAGCATGGCCGGCCGCCGACAGTTCATGAATTAGCCGAATTCATGGAGTTGTCGGTCAAAGAGCTGGAAAAAATGATGAGCGACGCCAACGCCGTTGGGTTGGTAAGCCTCAACAAGAAGTGGTACGAGACCGACAGCTACAAAGACGTTCGAGAGATCGATATCTTGCAGGACAAAAAGGGTGAAGACCCGACTCGTCGAATCCAGAAAAACGATTTGATGCGGTTAGTAACCAAAGGATTGAATCGGAACGAACGATTGATCATCATCCTCTACTACTATGAAGAGTTAACGATGAAAGAGATCGGTGCCACGCTGGATTTAAGCGAAAGTCGCGTCAGCCAGATGCACAGCAGTATCGTGCAGCGACTGCAGCAGCAACTATCCCGGCGACGTGTCGAGTTTGGTGGATAGTCAACCGATTTACCCGAAAGCATGGATAAGGCTCGCCTCGCTTGGCGAGCCTTTTTTCATTACCTCCCTAAACGCAGACTTTCCACAGATCGCATGAGGAAAACGGTCTCGATTGGCAGCAGACCGTTTCAAGCAGGCCGATTGACGTTTTCGTGACGAAGGTCGACTCGTTTGGCAGCTGGCTTGAAACGAGCCTCCAGGTCGAGCAGTTCTTCGGCCATCCAAAAACTCAACTCAAAAAAACTTTGCATATCGACCAACCAAGGTCCGCGTTCAGGGCGGCGACTAAGATCGAGCTGAGGTTTATCAAATCGGCTATGGGACATGAAATTCCTTCCTCGGGGTAAGAATTTACAGCATTCCCTGCTCAGATCGTGATGAACAATCCGGTTCATCCACGCTTGCCTAAACGCAGGAAACAACCCAAGGGTTCATCGCTAGCAAAGATAATCGGCCATCAGTTGAGGTTGTTTGAAACACGGGTTTTTTTTAATCTTCCACACGGCCTGTCAGGTTTGTGGTGCTTGCAAAAACCGGAATTTTTGGCAAAGTCTGCCAATTCTCCGAACCCCGTGCACCGCGGGCACGTATTTCAGGTTCGGTCAAGTCAACTACAGTAAAATATTTGAATCGGAATGATTCTGCTTACTGTTATCAGGCTTGGCCAATACCCGAGTCTTGCAGAGGTAGTTGAGGCACACCAGTTTCGCGAAAACAATCGACAATAAGATTTCCCCTTTCCCGAACGACAAAGCCCGCAAATCTCATCAGGTGCAAAACGAAAGGTACAACAGACAAACGAAAACAAATTTCAACGAGTTTGATCCGCTGCGTCGATAATCAAAGTACTTTCCAGACTAACTCGCTAAGTCACTGCCTGTTATGGACGGCACATTGGACACGGATTGCAACACGTTGGAAACAAACGAAAGCAAACGGTTTCCCAGCAGACACGAATTACCGGTTAGAGCCCAGAGCGTGCGTAACCTGATTCCAGCAAAACCGTTTAGCCAATAAACAAAAATGTGCTCACAATTTGACTGGTCACCAGTCAACAGCCCGTAACCGGGGAGAAAGAAATGCAAATAAGAAGAACCACAAACATTCAAAGTACCAACACCGTCAACCTCGACACGGGAAACAAAGTCTCCCCGGCCGAGACCAACTCAGCCGCCCCTGTTGACCAACTGGATATTTCAGCCGAAGCCCAGATGCTAAGCCAGACCGGCGATATTCGGTCTGATCGAGTTGCCGACCTGCGAGCCCAAATCGCCACCGGACAGTACGAGACGCCGGAAAAAATCGATGCCGCCGTGGAACGGATGCTGGATGAGTTTGCCTAGTTCCCACCCTTCTGCCGGGAACCAAGAAGGCACACACAAGATTCTGAAAATCGAATGAAGCTGAAACGAACCGGAGTGAAAAACTCCGGTTTTTTTTATTCACCTCCCCCCAGGTTGGCCGAGATTCCCAGCGCTACTCTTTCCGATTATCATCGCTAATTTGAAAAACGTTTTTCATTACTCTTCAACCCTGCTTGTTGATTCGATGTTTCACTGGTTCCAGCAAAGGCGTCGCTCCCAGATTCTCGCCCAGCCTTTTCCCGCAGAGTGGCAAACCCACCTGGCAAAAAACATTGGGTTTTACCAACGCCTGACCGAGTCGGAAAAGTCAAAACTGCAGGACATTACGCGAATCATGGTGGCCGAAAAAAGCTGGGAGGGCCATGCGGGATTGGAAATGTGTGACGAGATCAAAGTCACGGTCGCCGGGATGGCAAGCCTGATGCTATTAGGGGTAGATGATTTCTTTTTTGAAAACGTGACAACCATCATTCTCTTTCCCCACGCTGTACGCCGGGAAACCAATACAGGTTGGATCATCGATCGGGATACTTTTCATTCGGGGGAGGCTCACCGTGGTGGACAAGTGGTGCTGTCCTGGGAAGACTCTTGGAAAGACGCCCGAGCGATTGGCGATGGGCACAATCTTGTTCTTCACGAGTTTGCCCACTGCTTGGACAACCTGGATGGCGAAATGGGGGGCAGCCTAGACTTCGGTGATCGCGAAACTAACGATCTCTGGAACCACGTTTGTGACCGGGAATTCCAAGCGCTCACCCAGGCGGTGCAGGCGGGACAAAGAACGTTGATCAACGACTATGGCGCGACCAATAAGGCCGAGTTTTTTGCCGTTTGCACTGAGACTTTCTTTGAAAATCCAAACGCCATGCAAGTGCGGCACCCCGAGCTATTCCAACTGTTAGCCAAGTTCTACCGACTGGACCCCCGAAAGTGGTTTCCCGGGTAATCGTGAAAGTCCGTTTCTTTAGGTAATATGGTCTTCATGAATTCGAGCGAACTGAAAATGGAAAACGACACGGAGCAATCGATTTGGCTGCCGTATTGCCAAATGAAGACCGCGCGGCCCTCCGAGACGGTCGTTGAAAACCACGGTGTCCTGCTCCAACTCGCAGACGGCCGCCAACTGATCGACGGAATTGCGTCCTGGTGGACGGCCTGTCACGGCTACAACCACCCGCAAATCGTTGCTGCCATATGTCAGCAAGCGCAGGAAATGTCACACGTGATGCTCGGCGGCCTCATTCACGAACCAGCGGCTCGTTTGGCCAACCGCCTGGCAGGCCTGGTCCCCGGAGAAAACAACAAGGTGTTTTTCAGTGATTCCGGCTCGGTTGCTGTTGAGGTCGCTTTAAAGATCGCCACGCAACACTGGCTCAACCGCGGGATGACGGGCAGGAATCGTTTTGTCTGTTTTCAAAACTCGTATCACGGAGACACGGCCGGAGCCATGAGCATCTGCGATCCTGTCGACAGCATGCACGCCCATTTCAAAGGATTTCTGCTGGAGCAGTTTCCGACTGCCATCCCGGGCAGTGCAGAGGATCTACAGAGCTTCCGGAACTTCCTGATCGAACGAAAAGACCGAGTCGCGGGGGTGATCATCGAGCCCCTGATCCAAATGGCCGCCGGTTTCCGCTTCCACTCGATTGAGTCGCTGGCCGGCGTTGCCGACATCTGCAGGGAACTCGATCTGATCCTTATTTTAGATGAAGTCGCTACCGGATTTGGCCGCACCGGCACGATGTTCGCCTTTGAACAAGCCGGCTTGGAGCCCGACCTGGTCTGCCTTGGAAAAGGGTTGTCCGGAGGGGCAATTGGCCTGGCAGCAACCGTGGCCTCCCGTGCAGTCTACGAACCCTTTCACAGTGAAACGTCTGGCCGCGCTTTAATGCATGGCCCAACATTTATGGGGAATCCCATCGCCTGTGCGGCCGCTCACGCATCGCTCGATCTGTTTGAACAAGAACCTCGTCTACAACAAGCTGCGACATTGGAAAGCTGGTTTCAGGTTTTCCTTGGCCCCCTGAAAGCGGACCCTCGAGTGGTGGATGTTCGCTGCCGAGGCGCCATTGTTGCCGTGCAATTAACACGGGATGTCCCCCTTGGGCCAGCCACTGATTTTTTCGTCGACCGCGGTTGTTGGTTACGACCACTGAGAGACGTGGTTTATCTCACTCCCAGTTTGACGATCGAGAAGCCTCAGGTAGAAACACTCTGCAGAGCAATCCGTGATTTCGTTCGGACGCAATGATTCGCAGCAACGGAAAAGGGAATATGAATCCACCGTCCCACCGGCGGCAGTTGCCTGCGTCGAAACGAAAAACGAGTAGCAGACAGATGCCGACCCAATTTTCCGCGTGTCTGGTTAGGGTAGGATTCGGACCTGGATGTTCCTGAACTCGATCGGCGACCCCTCCGATTCCAGAGCGATGAAACCCTTGCTCGGCTCACAACCATTTCCACCGGAGACCTCGTAACCATTGACCCACAATCGGACTTCGCCATCGATCGCTCGAATGTAATACTGATTCCATTGCTCAACGCCACGGGTGTGGTTTTCTGAGGGAAAGCTTCGCACGCCGTTTGGAGAAAGAGGGGGAAAGGGTTTCATCTTTGCCGCACCCACTGGGAACACGTCCCCTTGGGTGGTAAACCATTCCGCTTTTTTCCCGGTCTGTTTCTCATATTGTGTCCGATAACCATGATCCAGGATTTGCACCTCAATTCCGTGAGGCAGCCCGTTGGTCTTCGGTTTCAGTGCATCAAGTGAATTCTTGGGGGACCAGATAAACACGCCGGAATTACCGGCTGATTTCATGTGACGCCAATCCAGAACCAATTCAAAATTTTCATACTCCGTCTTGGTGCGGTAAACGCCGACACAATTTCCCTTGCAATACAAGGTTCCATCACGCCAATCCCAGGTATCGTCTTGGCAGTTAACATTGACAAAGTCATCAGCACCCAATTTCTGCCAGCCAACTTCGTTCCCGATAATTTGCAGTTGGCCAAATGGCGGACCGTCTGTTTTCGCCTGTTCCGGACTGCTCGAACTGGATGTTGGCTCTTGGGAAAAGCCACAGGTAACTTGAAACAGAATGACGCAGAGTCCGACAACGATAGAGGAAGGATTCATCACTACACCTCATAAAGATTAAAAATCGACCCGTCTATTGTCTACAACCCTTCTCGCGGGGCAACTAGCAAGCGACCTCAAAAAGGGAATCTTCCCTGCGGGAACTTAAAGGCCTAACCTTGGTGCATCTTAACATTTATGGCAAGGTTTTTTGGCCAACCCATTTCGCTTAACAGGATTTCCCGCCTGACACGAAGGGAGTTCTCTTACGATTCTTTGCAGAATCCAACGATCCACCCCTTATCAAGTTGACCAAGACGTTACTGGAAAACTAGAATCTGATGAAGCGGTTTGAATTTCGAACTGGTTCATTAATGGTCAATTCAGTCGGTTCGATAGATGGCAATTCTTACTTCGGTAGACGAATCCGTAATTCGTCAAAAAGTCCATCTAGGTCGACAGACAATCGTCATTGGCAGGCACCCGGAGTGTGATATTGTTGTCGACGATGCATCGGTCAGCCGCCATCATGCAAACATCACTAATGAAAACGGCACCTTCTTTGTCACGGACCTGGAAAGTCGCAATGGGACTTTCGTCAATCATTCCGCCGTCCACGAACCAACGGAACTGTTTGATGGGGCCGAGATAACCATATGCGACATCAAGTTCCACTTTCACCTTGAAAACGAATCGGTTTTTCAACCCATTCGTGCCTTCTCCTTCGATGACTCCAGGATGGGGCAAACCGTCATCCTGGAAGACGACAAGAACAAGCCGCCGGCGCACGTCACTTCTCAACTCGAGGTGCCTTCCCACTATCATCCCCAAGGTGCAGACTCCAATGCCGAGGCCAAGCTACAAGCTCTGATTCAATCGGCTCGCGAGTTAAGTGAATCGGTCGTCCTGGAAGACGTACTGGATCGCTGTCTTAGCTGTTTATTTGAGCTTTTCCGCGAAGCGGACCGAGGATTCATCGTCTTGAAAACCCCGGACGGGGACCTCAAACCGCGCGGTATGAAAATGCGACAAACCAATGACGAACGGATCAGCATCAGCCGTACGATTATCAATCAGGTCCTCGAGACGCGCCGCCCTCTGCTCAGCAATGATGCCGCTACGGACGACCGTTTCAACCTGAGCCAAAGTGTTGTCGACTTTCGTTTACGATCCATCATGTGTGCGCCTCTGATCAGCACCAAGAACGAAGCAATCGGGGTCATCCAACTGGACACCCTGCGAAACCGGGTTGCCTTTACCGAAAAAGATCTCGAAGTCCTGGTCACAGTGGCCATGCAAGCCAGCTTGGCCATCCAACGACTCAACCTGATTCAGGAGACTATTCATGTCCAGGAATTGGAGAATGACTTAAAACTGGCCCAAGACGTCCAGCAGGCATTCCTGCCGCAGCGACGCCCCGATTTTTCTGAATTTGAATTTTTCTCTTTCTACAGCGCGACGATGGCCGTGGGAGGAGATTACTACGACTACATTCCGATTGGGGATGATAAGATCGCCATTGTGGTTGCCGACGTCGTAGGACATGGGATCGCGGCCGCGTTGTTGATGGCAAAAGTTGCAGCTGAATCGAGGTTCGCGCTTGCTTCTTCCGGTTGCCCGATCAAGGCGATGAGCCAAATCAACCAAAGTCTCTCCGAACTGAACCTCGACAAATTCGTCACCCTGCTGCTTGTGATGATCGACCGCAAGGACCATCACGTCCAGGTCGTGAACGCCGGGCACATGCCGCCGATTATCAAAAAAGCTTCCGGGGCTGTCCTTCTACTGGACGACCATGTGTCCGGGCTGCCCCTAGGCCTTGGGTTAAAAGAAGAGTACCAATCGCTGGACTTCACCCTGATGCCAGAGGATGTCCTGATTCTTTACACGGACGGGATCAATGAAGCGATGGACAAACAAGGTAATCAGCTCGGGATTCATCGCCTCATTGAAGAAATACAGACCAGCCAGACAAAACGACCGGACACCATTGGCAAATTCATCTGTCAATTGGTCAATCGACATGTAGACAGCCAACAACCGGCCGATGACATGTGCCTCGTCTGTGTCGGCCTGCAGTCTTCGCAACCCGATGAACCCTCCTGAGCGACCACCTGACAATTCCGCATTTCACGCGTTCGGCTCAGGAATTCCTTTCCTCCGGCTTCAGCACATCGCTTTGAAAACGCTCGAGCTCCAGGAGAAGTTCCTTCGGCTGGCCATTCACAGACATCAGACCACCGGATGGAAATCGGGGATCATCATGGTCAGACCATTGCGGAAAAATACAACCATGGACATTGGGGCGGGCGGCCAGGACTTTTAGAACGACCCGCACCAATTCCAGACGTTGACGGTCGTCCATCCCTTGGCGGATGACATTCACTGTTTTCTTTTCAGTTTCATCCTCGGAGCTCGCCCCAAACTGCTGTGGGATTCTGAGGGACAGCACCAGCGGCAATCCTAATTGGGACCAGATATCGATAAGCTCGATCCACTGCAACGGGTCACGCACTACCGATCCAGCAGGCCAGTAGTCGAGATTGATATCCAACCCGATAAACGAAACAGGCAAAGCTTGTCGCAAAAGTGAATCGGCAACCTGCAACGGATGCATTCCCCCTACCGACCATGCCAATCTTTCGGCCCAGGGAAAATCAAAGCTGACCATGATGGGAACCTCGACCGACATGTCTTCAATGACACGAAACAATTCGCTGGTCAATTGTTGCTGCTGCGGAAAACTGAGGTGCCGATGCCCAATCCCATTCAGACCTCCGATCGCATGGAGCAACCGGGTGTTGGCAGGAAGACAGGCCAGCTGTTCGCGGCAATTCTGCAAAAAACGGTGCTTGCGATTCTCAAATTCATCCTCGGGATCCCCAACCCAAGCCGACGCGCCGGCGCTGGCATCAAGCAGGGGACCATAGATCAGGTTATCGGTTCCGACAGAAAAGTCGGCTGCCACCGAGGACTTCGAGTTCTTGCCTGCAACTTCCCAGAGGTCGAATGTCTGCGCGAACTTCTTATCCACCGAAATTCTCGAACCAAGATTGGCAGCTAAAACGAATGGCGAGATCTCCGAGTGAGTCACGCGGTAGGCTGCTACTTGGTCGCCAAAATCATTGGACAACTGGAAAATGCAATCCATAGCCCGTTCCAAGGCCTGGCGAGCCAAACGATCTTTCACTTCGGGCTCACTGCTAACGACGGAGGCACCCAAGTCTTCCGTTGCCCGTTCGACCTGCTCTACCAGCGAACCTGAC
>JAYZCF010000255.1:0-10590 GCA_036338455.1 Planctomycetota bacterium | reverse complement strand
AGGCGGTCTTTCCCAAATAGGAATGATCAAAGATCTCGTGATTGGAGGTGCTTGGTACGGTGGACACGGTATACTTGGCTGGCGGTCTGCGCGCAGCTTCAACGAATCGCACCCCCCTGCGGTTTCACTTCATCATTTTCGGCATACCGGGTCGATCACTTGAGTAAAGTCTACGGATTAGGCTGTTTTTACGGCTGAGTCTAATTTGAGGTGCCAGCAGACGACGCTATCAGTGGCCTTCAATACGTTCAGGACAACCGGGAGAGAATCCTCCAGAAGAATCACGAAATACCGCCAAACACCTGAGCCACCGACTCGCCCAACAGAAGATCATGCGTCCAGGCTGCTGGGCAATCCACAGGAACTCAAGGTAAAGGCTTGCTCGCTCTCAGGGCGACACCCATCCCCCGTTCCATCACCGACTGACACCCGGGAAAGCCATTTCGTAAGGCTGTAGAATCAGGCATATTTTTGGCCACAGACTTGCACGTGTTCCGGCGAACCGTTTTAATGCGCAGGTACATCCAAGCCGTCAAACAGAGGTGAAACATGGTCGCCACAAAGCCGTTCAACCTGATGCAATGGATCGAAGATCATCAAGATGAATTTCAATATCCGGTCATGAATCGGCAGTTCTACAAGGAGGCGGATGATGTCATCGTCTTTGTCTCCATGGGCCCCAACACCCGCAATGACTACCATGTGAACCCGACTGAGGAACTTTTTTATCAACTCAAAGGGGACATTGCCTTGCGGGTTCGTCCACTAGACGGGAGCAAGCCACACGATGTCATCATCCGCGAAGGCGAAATGTATTTGCTTCCTCGCATGGTGCCGCATCGACCTCAAAGACCTGAGAACACAATCGGGCTGATTGTAGAATTTCCCCGTCCCGAGGGACAATGTGATGGACTGCGGTGGTACTGCGACGAATGTGAACATTTGGTTTACGAAGCAGAATTTCGTTTAAAACATATCGACCAAGACTTGCATAAAGTCATGGATGATTTCTGGAATGGACCCGTCGAAAACAGATCCTGCCAAATGTGTAGCGCTGTTGTTGAAAGAGCAACTGAATTCAATTTGGCCCAGGCTCAGCCCGCCGTCGAATAGTCAAACAGAAATGGATCCCGATGATATCGGTCGACCTGCACACTCATATATTGCCCCGGAACTGGCCCGATTTTTCCGAGAGATTCGGGTATGGTCGCAAACGCTTTATCTATCCCGAACACGGACACGAGGAAGGCCAGGCCTGCATGCGGATGATGCGGGGTGACTCGATGTTTCGCCGGGTCTGGCCGAATTGCTACGACCCGGACGTGATTGTCGCCGAGTGCGACGAGAACCAGATCGACGTGCAAGTGATCTGCACCGTCCCGGTCATGTTCAGCTATTGGGCCAAACCGGAACATGGTGCGGAAATCAGCCGGTTCCTTAATGACGACGTGGCCACCATCGTGCGAGAACGACCCAAACGTTTCATCGGCTTGGGCACCGTACCGATGCAGGATACTGACCTGGCCATCAAAGAGTTGAGGCGTTGTAAAGAAGAGCTCCAGTTGCCAGGTGTTCAAATTGGCAGCCACGTCGAACCCAATGCCTTCACTGGTCGCGATTACGATTTGAACCTGTCCGACCCTAAGTTGCGCCCCTTCTTTGAAGCGGCCCACGAGTTGGACATGTCGATCTTTGTGCACCCCTGGGAAATGATGGGGCATGACCAGATGGCCAAGTACTGGCTACCGTGGTTGGTCGGGATGCCGGCCGAAACGTCCCGGGCTATTTGCAGCCTGATTTTTGGTGGCGTGTTCGAGCAATTCCCCCGGCTGCGAGTCTGCTTTGCCCACGGGGGCGGGTCCTTCCCGTTTACGGTGGGCCGAATCGAACACGGTTTCGAATGCCGGCCCGACCTGGTCGCCATCGACAATCCGGTCAACCCTCGAGAATATCTCAAACAGAGCTCGGGTGAACCGGCTCGCTTCTGGGTCGACTCGATTGTGCACGACCCTTATTCACTCAGGACGCTGTTTGGAATTTTTGGCTCCAAGCGGATTTGCATGGGCTCTGACTACCCATTCCCGTTAGGCGAAAAACCGGGCGAGCTAATTCGTAGCAACCCGAACATCTCCGGAGAATCCCTGGAGCAGCTGATGTGCAATAACGCCATGGACTTCCTTGGCCTTTCGGCGAAAGACTATCAGCCGTCATGACTTTTTCACCGGACTGGCTAACGTGGTACGACGGGCTGCAGAAACCAGCCTGGACACCCTCCCCTGGCACGATCGGTTTGATCTGGCAGATCCTTTACCCAATCATTGCCGTCAGTTTCGGGTTTGTCCTGGTGCAAATAATAAGGCGAAAATTGAGCGGGCGAAGCGGGTTGCCCTTCCTGATCAACCTGGGGGCCAACCTCGCATTTACACCCTTGCAGTTTGGGCTGCAAAATCTCAGCTTAGCCTTGGTCGATATCGTGATCGTCTGGTTCACAATCCTCTGGTGCATGGCATCCATATGGCATCGATACCGCTGGGTCGCTTGGGCCCAATTGCCGTACCTGACCTGGGTGACGATCGCCACGATACTGCAGACTCTGATCTGGCTTAAAAACTGATTCTATTTCTTGGACCGATTTTTCTGCGAATCGGGATGCCTCGGCCCGCGACCCAAGTATTTGGTTTCGTCGAAAACCTTGACGCCATTCCCCTGGATCCGCGGGTCCCCCGTTCGCCTGAGTTCGGCCGTCAGGCGACGGTTGAGCGACTCCCGAATGCTTCGATAAGCCGGGTCCGCTGCCACGTTCTTCAATTGACCCGGATCATCTGCTTGCACGTATAGCTCATACTCTGGTCGTTTACCAAAGGCCAGGTCGTACTTCCAACGATGATCCGCATCCTCATCCTGGTGGTCCACCATGTAGGTCTTCGTCGGGCCGTTATCACAATCTCCTAACCAGACCCCCGGGATCGTCGCTTTCTGATAGTCCGGCGTGCCGGCAGGCCAGCGATCGGGGGTAAAGTTCCTGATCAAGAGGTAATCGTCGGTTCGAATGGCCCGCATCGGTGTGCCCCCCGTATCGGGCGCTTCCTGGCAGAGAACATGACGTTCTTTTCCCGTAAACAAGTGGTCGCGCTCGGACTCGATTCGGCCCGACAAGGGCGATCCAAAAATTTTCGTCCAGCTGCGACCCGTCATGGCCTGCGGGGCCGGGACTTGGGCCAATTCCAGAAAGGTAGGAGCTAAATCCTGAGTGCTGACAAAATCGGTTACCGTACGGCCTGGCTTGATTTTGGCAGGCCATTGTACGGCCATCGGCACACGGACACCCGAGTCATACAGGTTACTTTTGCAACGGGGAAACGGCATCCCGTGATCACCCGTAACAACCACGATCGTGTTGTCGAGTTGGCCGATGGCCGCGAGTTGATCGATCGCCTCACCGAGTTCCCGGTCAAACCGTTGAACTTCCCAGTAGTAGTCGGCCACATCACTGCGCACCTCATCACTATCAGGAAAATGAGGGAACAGCTCAATTTGACTCAGATCCATACCGCTCTCCTGACCTGAACCTTTCTTGTAACCGCGGTGCGGATCGGAAGCACCAAACCAGAAACAGAATGGCTGATCGCGTGGCCATGCCTCGAGGAACTGGGTAAAACTCTTGTATTTCTTGCCAGCCGGATGGCGCGGCCAGTTTTCGAGATTGCCGGGACCCCAGCTCTTGCGAAAATGTCCCGTAAAGTATCCTGCGTCCTCCAGTAGATGCGGGTAAGTCTGATGCTTGGTGTTGAGGCGACTCCACAGGTTGGCCCCGTAACCGAGCCGCCAGTGATACTGGCCCGTCAGGATCGTGTTGCGCGACGGGGTGCAGGAGGGGGCCGTCACAAACGCATTCTCGAACAGGATTCCCTCGCGGGCGACCCGATCGAAAGTGGGCGTCTTGACCACCGGATCGTCATAGGCGCTCGCATGTGGCCAGCCCCAATCGTCGGCAATCGCAAACAGGATATTCGGCCGCTCGTCGTTCGCTTGCAAGGGTGCGGCCGATCCAAACAAAAACAGCAGCAAAACGGGCAGTAGGCGTAGGCGGCTCATTTCAATTCACCCTCTTTTGAGCGAGAGACCGGACGGGTCCGCTCAGCTTGACGAATCGCATTGAGCTTGGCCTGCATCGCTTTCACCACTTTCGGTCTGGATTGGACCAGGTTGTTCTTCTCACCGGGATCGGTCTCCAGGTTATACAACAAACCGCCCGGGTCATTACCCAACTCAATGTTGGTTTTCGGGTTGTAGCTGGCTCCCTTACTCGGCTCAATGTATTTCCACTGGTTATGCCGTAAAGCGAGCGCTCGTCCGTGCTCTACCAGATATTCCCGACCTTGCTTCGTTTGACCCAATAGCGCCGGGACCATCGACAGGCTGTCGGGGATTGCATCGGACGGGATATTGATCTGGGTTTTGTTTTTACCGAGTGCCGCAAACGTGGCCGGGAAATCGATCTGGCACATCAGCGCGTCCGATTCGGTACCGGGCTGAATGCGACCTGGCCATTTTATGATCATGGGAACTCGGGTTCCCGCTTCGAAATTGGAATACTTGTTGCCGCGATACGGGCCTGAGGGGTTGTGTTTGCCTTGCTTCTCGACAGCGTCATCCTGGTAACCGTCATCCAAAACCGGGCCGTTATCACTGGTAAAAATGACCATCGTGTTATGGGTCATCCCGCAATTTTCCAGTGTCTCCAGTATTTCTCCGACGCACCAATCCGTTTCGGCAATCGTATCGCCACGGGGCCCCATCGTGGACTTACCGACGAAGCGAGCGTGGGGCACGCGCGGTACGTGAATGTCGTGGGTTGAGAAAAACAAAAAGAATGGCTCCTTCTTCGCTTGCTGATCCTGGATAAACTTAACCGCCTTTTCGGTAATCCGATCGGCCATATCTTCATCGACCCATCGCGCCGATTCGCCACCACTCATCCAACCAATTCGGCTGATGCCGTTGACGATCGTCATGTTGTGGCCGTTGCTCCAATCCATTTTGAGCGTCTCCCGGTGGGTTTTCCCCGATGGCTGATCGTCTAGCGGCTTACCAAATTGGACCTTGATCGGATCGTTCGGGTCGAGGTCAACTACGTGGTGGTTTTCGACGTAAACACAAGGAACCCGGTCACCGGTGGCCGGGATCAAAAAACAGTAATCAAAACCGATCTCTAGCGGCCCCGGCTTGATCGGGCCATTCCAGTCCAGCTGGCCATCGCCTAGGCCAAGATGCCACTTTCCCACCACCCCGGTGGTGTAACCGGCTTGCTTCAACAGGGAGGGCAGCGTCGTGCGGCCCGGTTGGATGATGGCCGCTGCATCCCCCCGGGCAATCCCGGTCCCTTTTCTGCGCCAGGCGTACTGTCCGGTCAGCATGGCATATCGCGAAGGGGTGCAAGTTGCCGAGGGTGAGTGCGCATCGGTAAACCGCAAACCATCTTGAGCCAATCGGTCGATGTGGGGTGTTTCGACACCGACAGCGCCATAACATCCAACGTCCGCGTACCCAAAATCATCGGTGTAGATCAGAACGATATTTGGTTGCGTATCGGCCGGGGGTGTTTCCTGGGCAACGAGGGGGCCCGCCCTCAACAACAAGGTAAAAATCAGACAGAAAATTCGCATGGGTCAGCCTGCATATCCGGAAAGGGGTCGTGAATCGACTCGGGGTGTTTCTCAGCCGAGTCTTCTATCTTGGCTTTGAATCAGACGTAATGCAAGTTGCGTACCACCGTCAACCAGTTTCCCAGACAGACTCTCTGGCTCTGGTGAGGGCCAACCCCAAGATCGAGGGGTCAACAGAGGTGAGCAAGTCGTTGGCCAAGTCGTTGAACAAACGGGCAGCTTCCGAGCCACGACCCTGGACCTGCTGGCACTACTCGTATCTCCACTTGATTGCCCACGGGTCTTTCAATTCCGCCTGCCTCTGTTTCATCCGTTCCTGATATCTCTGGAGCACCTCGGCATATTCTGGCTTGTCCGCCAAGTTGTACGCCTCGTCGGGATCCTTTTCGATATCAAACAGTTCAAAGCGGGGCCGCTGGATGTACTGGCCCACTGTACGCTGGCCGTAGTTGGCATCTAAACCTTTTTCCCATTGGGCCTGCCAACTGGACGCAGCCCAAAGGTCGGAGGCAAACGGATAATCAAGTTTGTGGGCAATGTTCCAAATCAATTTAAATTTTTTGTCGCGCACAACTCGCATCGGGTAATACATCTGGATTTCATGGAACGTGTGCGAAGCAAATACGTCAGCATGGTGTTCCGCATCCGTGTCACCGAGAATCGACAACCAGGATTTCCCGTGATACTGGCGAAACGTATTCCCCCCCGACCGGTTCTCCTGGACCGCTTCCCCCCGCTCTCGCCAAAACTGGTCGGGATCCTGCCAATCGGCTGGACCATTGATTTCTCGATCCAAACCCCCGGCAAAGTCGAGCAAAGAGGGCGTGATATCGACATGACTGATGAGCGCCTCGGAAACCACACCCCGTTTTTGCTCGTAAGGATTGCGAACAAGGAACGGCACCTTGAGGCCTGGGTCGTAAACGGTTGTCTTGCCGCCGGCAAACGCCATACCGTGGTCGGAGGTAAACAGGATCAGTGTCTGGTCAAACAGGTCGGCTTGCTCCAAGATTTCGACCAACCGCCCCAAACCAGTATCAATTCGCGAACAGGATTGGTAATACTGGGCCAGTTCGGAGCGGGTTTCCGGAGTGTCAGGCAGGAAGTTGGGTACAGGAACCTCATCCGCTTGATAGAAAACTTCCTCGATGCCCGCGTGTGCCCCACGCTCTTTCTTGTTGCCGAAAAGGTTTGGCTTTCTCTCCAGTTCCGACGTAGCATCGGTACCGCCTCCTCGGTGCGGATCCGAAGTAGCAAAGTACAGGAAAAAAGGTCGATCACTGTCGGCCGTCAAAAATTCGCGACAGTTGTCGGCCATTTTGACCGGATTGCGGGGGTTGCCGGGAATAACCTCCTCGAACTGATAAACCACCTCCGGGGCCACGTGGAATTTACCGCACCGAGCTGTGCGGTAACCCGCCCGGGCGAGAACGCGCGGCAAGCTGAGACTGACCACGTTACGGTAACTCGCAAACTTATGGAAATGATGTTGGTGTCCATACTGTCCGTTCTTGTGGTTATGCAGACCGGACAGGACCACCGAGCGACTGGCACTACAACTGGCCGTGGTGGCAAAGGCCTGGTTGAAGCGGGTCCCATCATGGGCCAGCCGATCGAGATGAGGCGTGACGGCCACCGGATCACCATAACAACCGAGTGTTGTGCTCTGGTCATCGGTAATGAACAGGATAATGTTCCGGTCGGGTCGCCTCGTTAAGTCCTGCTCCGCCATCGCGAGCACAACAGGACTGCTGAACACCAGGAATCCAAGGATGAGTAAACGCATATCCGACCCGCGGGTTAAAGCTGACTGTATCGATCCAGTCGTTATCATAAACAACAATCGAAAGCCGAGTGATTTTTTTTTCGCTCTCACTTCTTTTAGTGCATCGGCCCTCTTCCTGCAGAGAGTCGGTGATCCCGCTTTGACAGTCCCGCCCGAATATGTTCGATTGGTGTTCGTAAGCTACCCACCTAGAGATAGAGGTGACGATGAAGATTCCGGTTCCAGCCATCGTTTTTCTGTTCATGGTCTTCACAGGCCTGCTCCCTCTGCATGGCCAGACAACTGACGCGCCCCCCCTCGATAAAACGGCCCCGCCCGAGACCGAAGTTCAAGCGGCGATCGAGGCGTTTCAAAAGGAACACCAACTGCCGGGGATCAGTGTCGCCATCAGCCGCCACGGGGAAGTGGTCTTCAACCGGGCCTTCGGCCTGTCGGACCTCGAAAACCGGGTCCCCGCGCGCTCCGAAACGGTTTACCGAACCGCCTCCATCGCTAAGCCGTTGACGGCAATTTGCGTCCTGCAACTGGCCGAACAGGGGAAAATCGACTTGGACCAACCGATCAGCCAGTACTGCCCGGAGTTTCCCGAGGGGACAAATCCGCCTACCATCCGGCAGCTCCTTTGCCACCAGGGAGGAATCCGACACTACAAGAACCCCTTGGAGCCTAACGGCACCCGTTACTTTGCTACCCTGAAAGATTCCCTCCAACTGTTTATCAAGGATCGGCTGCTGGCCCCGCCCGGTACCCGTTTCATCTATACGACCTACGGGTACTCGCTGCTAGGCAGAGCCGTCGAAACCGTCTCGGGGCAACCATTTGATGTCTACTTGCAAGAGCATGTTTTCGACCCGGCCAACATGACAACGGCTGGGTTAGACAACACCTATCAGGTCATTCCAAACCGCACGCGCGGTTACGCCGTGCTGGGTGAACAACAGTATCAACAGTTGCCAGCCATAGTCCGCGACCGGCTCAAACCGGGAGATATCGTCAATTGCAGACTGCACGACACAAGCATGAAGATCCCGGGCGGTGGCCTGATCTGTGCGGCCAGCGACCTGGCTCACCTCGGCAATGCCATGCTGGATGATCAACTGATCAAACGGACAACCCGCAACGAAGCATGGACACCGCAATCCACCCTGGACGGCAAAGCGACTACTTACGGTTTGGGATGGGTCATTACGCAGGCCGATCAATCCCCCCGCATCTCGCATTCGGGTGGACAGGCCGGGACATCCACCTACCTGATGATCCTACCGGAACAACAGGTGACGATTGCCATCATGACCAACCTGCAAGGTGCTCCCTGCACTCGACTCGCCAAGAGCTTGCAGAACTTGATCGTGACACCCTCTCAAAAATAACCTCGGTGGAAGCGGTGTGAACGGGACGGGCAATCGGCAATGATTGGCTCAACCTTCGTGCCTGCCCGCCAATTGTTGTAAGCGACAATCAATGCCGACCTTGTCCCATGCTCACGCTGCGAAATGAGCCGAGCACGATATGATCGAGCACCTCGATGCCGAGGTGCTCCCCCGCCGTCTGCAAGCGAGCCGTTACCTGCCAATCCTGTCGGCTGGGTGTCGGATCACCAGAGGGGTGATTGTGTACGAGCAGAATCGCCGATGCCGAGTCCTTGATCGCTGCTTGGAACACCTCGCGGGGGTGGACCAGACTGGCGTCCAGGATACCGACGGTTATCTGGTGAGTAGCGATCACATAATGTTTTGTATCGAGTGTCACCACATGAAACTCCTCTTTCGAACCGTCCATGATCAGGCGACGAAAATGCATTTCACAAAACTGGATCGCCTCGTCGGCCGAGCCGATGCGAGGCCGTTCGCTCGGCGCAAGGGACAGTTCGGCAACCCGGCGCCCCAGTTCGATACCTGCCATGATCTGGCAGTACGCCGTAGTGGCGACCACCGAGCTGGTCGTTTTCAGCTCAGCCGGGCTGGCAGACGGCAGTTTATCCAGCCGGTCTGCGTACCGGTTGGCAATCTTGACCCCAGCCTGAACGGCCGATTCGCCCGCACGTCCCGAGCGGATCAGGATCGCCAACAACTCTGACGTCATCAAATTTTCGGCGCCAATTCTTAGCAGTCGCTCGCGGGGTCGATCACTGGGTGGGGTTTCAGCAATACGGGTTCCTTGGCGGTTCTGGCCCAACCAGAAGTCGAAGTCAAATTCACCCCGGTCCACGTTCCATCGGTAGCGGGCCGATCTCCAATCAGTCCCCAACTCTCGCACGAGCCAACCATGGCTTGCCAATTCGTTGATCACTTTGGTCACGAATTCGGGCGGCTGTCGAGCCAACTGGGCTTGGAGTTCGTTGACGGTAAAATCGCCTTGAGAGAGCGCGGTCTCGATCACTGCCTGGTAACGCTGGCCCGTTTCTTTTTCGAGAGTATGGCCCATTCTTATCGGGGGAGATGTTGGACCGACCATCGAGGTAGTTTCGTTGCTCTGCCGGCGGTGTCTCTTGGCCATGTCAAACCACCTCCTTTTCCGAAGTCCAGCCGCTAAACGATTGCTGCCCTATTTCGTCAGCTATTATCATGGGGCACGGCCGAGGCGTTTCATCATGGTGCCTCGTGCGGGAGATGCAAATCTTTCTTCTGACTTGCGTGGTGTGTTATACCGATCAACACTTTTTCAGGCTCCGCCCGAAAGCAACAAAGAAGTTTGAAAGGGTTAAGGGGAGTGACCCGCCCTCCATCATGCCGGACATCGAAATTGAGCCGACCTTTGACGATTGGTCCAAAGGTCGTGACCCCGTTCTGCAAGCGATATTGAAAACAGATTGAGCAAAGCCGCTGGCCGGCAAAGCCGAATCAGGGCTCCTGCTTTTTCTTCTGACCCGCCGGTTTGGCCGGGGCTTGGCCCGCCTTCGCCGCTGGCTCGGCCGGTTCAAAACCGAACTTTTTCCCCTTGTCGACGGCCGGGATTCCGCTCGCCATCCAGACCGGCATCGGCGCATCCATCAGGTAGTGGTCGAAAAACTGTTGCATGCGACGGGCAAAGTCAAGACGATTTTCCCTCTTCATCACCCAGTGCGGTTGCTGATTGTAATTCAACAACCAAGCCGGTTTTTCCAACCGACGCAAGGCTACGAACAACTCGATCCCCTGG
>JAYZCF010000254.1:0-14926 GCA_036338455.1 Planctomycetota bacterium | reverse complement strand
ACGAAATCAAAAGATACCTGAAAATCGCGGACAAGCTTCGTTCGTTTCCACAACCTGACGCCAATGTCCACTACCTGTTAGCGTGCAGTCCGCGTCGCAGCCCCAGTTCGGAACTGTATGCCGTCTACTCCGAACTTGGGCCTTGCACCTCCTTCCAATGCCCCACCCAGGTATTCGGCTACCCTCAGGGCCCCACGGCCATGTATTGGGACGCCATGGAGTTCATTGCCGAAAAATTCGCCGGGAACGATGGCTTTAGTCTCTGGCTCGAATCTGACATGGCCCCTATCAAGCCTAACTGGATTGATCGCCTTTCGGCAGAATGGTACGACAGCCAGCCACCGCTGATGATGGGCTGCTATGTTCCGGAAGTCTACAAGCACCGTCTTTTCCGCAGGCCCAAGCTGTTGCTACAGCCCCACGTCAACGGAGGCGCCTGTTACGCTACGGACTTCGCCAAGCGGATGCCTCCCGAGGCGCGGGACGGCGTGTTTGACATGGCCGTTTATCAACACGCCAGTGAAAAAAATCAGGTCCGACCCACACGACAAATTTCATTCTCCACCTTGGGCCGTGTTCGTCGTGACCTCCTGGACCCGGAAAAAGTACTGCTACACGGCTTCATGCAAGACAAGGACCCTTTCATTGAAGCATGCCTGAAACCGGTGACCCAACGGGAACAGGATTCCGCCGCTTGGATCCCCGTGCGTGACCGGATGGAAAACCTGAGAAGACGGGTCCGAGTTTGTTTCGTTCGACGTGGCCACCGTGCCATGTTCGAGAACATGTTGTTGGCCAAGTCCCGCATGGAATCTCAAAACCGGGTCGCCTGACAAGTACACCTTCCTTCTCCTTGCCACGTCAACCATCACTTTGATCGTCAACCACTTCAATACGTTTCCCTATGGCGGGGCAGCCGCCGCGGCAAAGCGCATCCATCAGCAGATGCTGCAAGAAGGAGTCGACAGCCGTTTCCTTTACCACCAGGCCGAACGACCGTTCAACGACGGTGCTACATTCCACCAAATCGAGTTCCCTGAACGAGAAAAGTCTGCCTGGTTCGAGCCCGTAAGCAAGCGTGTGGACAAAAATCGGCGAAAGAAAATTTACCGCGATTACGACCGTCATCTGGCTGGAAGGGACGCAAACCTCGAGCTATTTTCGATGGCTGAACTGGCCGATCCGACCCCGTTTGACTGGCAGCGATACCAGGCCGACATCCTGCAACTCCACTGGGTATCATTCTTTATTGACTACCCCTCATTTTTTAATTCCCTTCCCCGCAAGACGCCCATCGTCTGGACCTTGCATGACATGAACCCCTTAACCGGGGGCTGTCATTATCACGGGGGTTGCCAACAGTTTCACTCTGGTTGTGGCAACTGCCCTCAACTGGTCGATCCTCAGCCGAACGACCTGTCGGCCACCGCTTTTCGAATGAAGCAAAAAGCGCTGAGAAAACAAAACATGACGGTTATCACACCGAGTCGCTGGCTGGGAGGCCTGGCTCAGCAGAGCGACCTTTGGCCGAATAAAACACGCTTTCATGTGATCCGATACGGACTGGACCTCGAACAATTTCGGGCCATTGACAAGCAACTGGCACGGCAAGAATTGGGCTTGGACACCGACGCAGTCCTGATCGGCTTTGGCGCTGAAGACATCAACAATCATCGCAAGGGATTCCAACACCTGCTACCCGCTCTGGAACAACTAAAGACCGACCAAGCTGCCGAATGCCTGGTATTTGGCTCGGGCGAGATCCCGGATAATTTCACCGCCCTCCCGCCCGTCCATGCCTTCGGCTATCTCGACTCAACCGAAAAACAAGTCCGATTTTATTCAGCCTGTGACGTGGTAGTGGTTCCCTCGGAAGAGGACAACCAACCCCAGGTAGGACTGGAAGCGATGGCCTGCGGCACGCCGGTTATCGGTTTTGACACAGGCGGTATTGCGGAATACGTTTTGCCCGGTGAAACAGGCCTGCTGGCCACACTGGGAGACGTCGAGCAACTATCACACCAAATCGCTCGTCTCGTTGACGAGTCTGAACTCCGCCTGCAGATGGGGAGAAACGCGAGGCGGATGATGGAAGAGGAGTTCGAAGTAGCCGCACAAACCGGAAAATACTTGGACGTCTACCGCGAGTTAATCGATCAGCCCGTGCTGCAAGCTGCCGGCTAAAAAAGATATTTGCTTTCCTCGTCGAACAACCTACGCCGGCTGAAAACGGGCTAAAGCAGCTTCTACGACGTCATCTTCGACCAGAATGACCACTTGGTCGCGGGCTTGAAAAACATCCTGAGCCGAAGGGACTCGGATGTAACTGTTGTTCATAATCAAGACGACGAGGCAACGCTGGGGCAAATCCGCTTCCGCCAATGTCAGACCACATACCGGGGCCGTCTCCTCGACGTCCAGTTCGATAATGTTGACTAAACCGACTGGCAACTTGGCGCGGGAAACAACAATCCCTTCCGTCAGAAAGGAGAGCACACGCTTGGCCATCACATCTCGTTGACTGACCGCCAGGTCGATCCCGAGCTTCTCAACGATGTTGGTGTAATCCGCCCTCTCCATCACGCAGAGGACCTGCTTGGCACCCAACTCTTTCGCCTCAACGGCCAGCATCAGGTTGTCTTCGTCATCCCCCGTACAGGCAGCAAACACATCGGCATTTCCAACGCGTTCTTCCTCCAGGTTTTCACGGACAGCTGCATCACACTCGATCACGCTGGCCGACTCCAGATCCCGGGCCAAACGCTGGCCTCGATCATGGTCCGACTCGAGAATCGTGATCTTGTAATTCTCATGCTCCAATAACCTCGCAAGCAGAAAACCTGTTTCGCCCCCGCCGGCAATGACCACCCGCCCCTTTTTCCCCGTCGTTACGTGGAACAGCGTATTGACCAGCTTATTGTCCTCGGGGCGACTGAAAACGATGACCTTGTCACCTACCTGCAGTTGATCGGCAGCGGAGGCGATCCACATCCGATTCTGCCTTTGGATCGTACCGATCCGGATCTTCGAAGGCAGTCCAAGCTCAGCGATCGTCGTTTCGGTAATATCACTTACCTTACCGATCAAAATTTCATTGACGGCCAGCCCCCCCCGGGCAAACTGCTCGACCACCACGCTACTCGGATTGCGGACCGCCCGGGCCAGGGCCATGGCTGTCAGGTTTTCCAAGCTCATCACTCGGTCGATTTGGAAATGCTCCTGGTAATCAAACGTGCTCAGGTCGCGAAACACAGGCGCGTAGACACGCGCAATACTGCGGCGGCACCCCATCGCCTTGGCCAGGCTGGCGGCAACGAGATTGGTCTCGTCACTCCCCGTAACCGCCAGGCAGACATCGGCGGTGGAAATACCGGCCTGAAACAGAACGCTGGACTGCGACGCAGATCCATTCAGGACGCGAATGTCCAATTTCTCATTCAGGGTCGCCGTCTGCTTCGGGTCGATGTCGACCACCGTCACGCTATCTTCCCGCTGACAAAGCAATTCGGCGATCGACGTGCCGACCGTCCCTGCTCCCAGTACCACCACGTTCACGGCCCAAGCCCCCCTTATGTTTACGTAACCGCTCCTATCTTATCTCATACGGGGCAATTGTCACGTCACCCAGATCGCTGGATCGATGCGGGGCTAGCCAAAAAAAAACGCCCCTTACGAGGGCAGCTTTTCATGCCTTACGTACTTCCACTATTCGTCCGAATCAACCGCGACGTCCTCGGATTTGAGGCTGAACGCCAAGAAATGGTAGCCCGTTTCATCGTCCGTGATAAACGCACCTTGAGGCGGGAAATAACCTTTGATCTCCTCGAAATCGGGCAACGGGTTATCGTCCATCGCACGCTTCATGCCGGCGACAAACGGATTGTCCAGCGCAGCTTCATCCATCATGTCCCGAGTATTTTCGGATTCAGCGATTTCCATCCACATTTTGAGCGTCTCAGCGGGTCGACTGTAAAACAGTGCGGCCGGCATATCGGTACCGAGCAAACGGGTCATCTTGTTGGTGATCATCTGAAACATCTCATCGTCCGCCATCGCCAACTCATCACCACGATCGGTATCCACCACACGCTCCAACGCCTGCACGCTGTCACAGATCACCAACTGGTCATTGAGCAGCATGAAACAACCTTGAGTTGGGCGAACCTCCATCGAAATGCCCCCCCGCTCTTCCTGCCACTGCCGCCTCCGGTCCATTCGTTCGTTGACCGACGAATCAGATTGTTTCCAGTAAACCTGCCCTTTATAGTCATCTTCGACCATCACTTCATCGCCCGCATCTTGCCGGATTCGCTCGACGAAGAAATCAATCATCTCCTCCGCTTTGGCAGGGTCACTAACCTCAAGGGAGAAAATATTGGCAATGCTGTTGACACGAGCCGGGAGAACATTCCACTGCGCATACGTCACACGGCCGGTCATTTGGTCAATCACATCGAGCTTCAGATCGATCCCCAGTTCATCGTTTATCCGGCTCTGTACGTTTTCCTGAAAACTCCCATCGCTGCTAAAGGCATCGACGATTTTCTCCAGTTCAGCATACATCGTCTGCACATCCCAGCTCGTCGTCATGTAATTGACCGTGTCGTGCGGCACCCATGATTGCGGTTGGTAATCGGCTGGTTTGAGCGCCAACATTTCAAACAAACCTTTGCGAGGATTGGACAGCAAAACATGGCCATGGAAAACCGACTCAAAGTCCTGTTCACCAAACAGCGCACTACCCCCGACGCCTAGCAGACCATCAAGCCCAAGAATCGGCAGAAAATTCAAGGCCGCTTGGGCGGCGAAGTTACCTCGAGTCGTCGCCCGGGCAAACTCAATCGGGTCCACGAACACGCGGAACTCCGGAGGCGACTCCTTGGTACCGCGACAACGGTTCATGATCGTGACAAATTTTCGGTTCTCGGCCAGCGTACGAACATTGTCGACCGGGCGATCATTCCATCGCTCCCAGACATCTTTCAAGACCTGTTCATTGTTGGAGCCCACGACGGTTCCATCTTTGCGGAACATGTAAACCGGATCGTCTTGGGTATTGATCGTTTCAAACACGATCTCATCTGTCTCTTCTTCCTCAATGGCACTCCCTTCAAAGCCCTCCTGGAAAGCCTGCTCTTCCACAAATTCCTTGAAACGGTCAACTGCCTTGGTCACCGCTTCGTTTTCCGGATCCATGTCGACCAGAAAGACAATGGCCGGTTCCTGACGCTTGGGAGCTACCACAGCGAAACACATCTCACCGGACGGCAGCGACTGGATCTCCTCCATGCTCAGGCCGACAAAATCCTCCACGTTGGAGTACGCGTCCATACCTTGTTGGTACATCTCAGAGATGAGCGGGCTGATCCGTTCGTCCGACAACATCTGACCAAAATTGGAGTCCGTCATTTTTTCAATCATGTCCCGAATGTCTTCGATCTGGACATAAAGTACCGTATTCTCAGGCAGCAAGTCCTCCGTCTTGGGGCGGGATTCGGATTGCCCCATGGCCGCCGGGGCAAGCAGGAGAAGGATCATCAGAGAGCTCAACAGCCGACGACCTCTTTGCGGAACAATCGGGAACGATGTGTGGCCGGTTTGAAAAAGTCTCGTCATGTCATTTTTCCTGTATGAACCCTGGGGGAAACCGTTTAAAGGCTGAACCTTACCGCGATCAATCTACAAAATTCTGTGCAGACCGCCAGATGATCACTTAACCCCGCTTCCGGAAGTAAAGTTTCGGAGAAAAGCGGCGCCGGCTCAATTCAGTGAAAAGCAGCGAAAAAAGTTACGTTTCCCGCCTTCTTCTCGGCATGCCAATACCAGGGGCAAAATCGTTCCACGGCGGTCAGACCGAAATCAGGTTTCGCCGGATATGCGCGTTATACACGCGGGCTCAAGCGAAACCGGCAACGAAATCACGGGTTCAATTGACTCGACCGCCTGACCGGCCGATGATGAAAGAAACGTCTCAATTCTGCGCAGCACGGCAGTTAACCACCCGGTCACTCTGCTTACTCGCCCCGGAGGTAACCATGATTCGCACTCTTTCGCTCGCCTGTTTTCTGGTAACGCTTGTTGCGCTCCCTTCCACCACACTCCTTGCGCAGGACACGGGAGGTGGAACAAACGGCGGAGAAAGTTCGGCGAATACAGGTGGTGGCGGCAGTGGTGGCGCACCGGGCGCTCAAGGGGATATCAACGACAACCTTAGCCTGGATACATCGATTCCCGAAATCGCCATCCCGGAGTTCGAAGACAATCGTAACCAGGGATTTGTCGGGGCGACCAGCGCCAATGTAGTTGAGTTTGGTTTCGTCGGTGGGCTCTCGGGATTCGCGGGTGGCTCCTCCGAAGGTTCTTTTGGCGGCGACGCCAATGTGACTGCCTCGACCGGAGGGGGCGGCGGCCGCGGCGGCAATGCCGGTTTCGCAGGCGGCGGTACTGCCAATGGTTTTCAGGTCGTGCGGCCGAAGTTTATCCGCACCCGATTGCGTGTAAATTTCGAGGCACCCACGGTCCCGAACGAGTTTCTCTCAGATCGTTTGAACATCCGCCTCAACCGCTTGCCAGGTGCGGCCGGCAGACAGGGTGTCAATGTCACCGTTACCGAACGGGTGGCTACGCTCACCGGGAGCACTGAAAGCCGTGAAGCTGCGGCCCGACTGGAACGTCAGCTACGTCTCGAGCCAGGGATTTCTCGCGTCGTCAATCAATTGACGTATCCCAGCCAATAGCCGGGGACCAGCAGCGGCCGCAACCGCCTACTCGTTGAGTGCGTTGCAAGATACGTGCGCCACCATTCCTTAGAATGGGAGGTCATTGTTCTGTTTGAGCATCTGCTCAAACAGACTTCCCGGCTCGGATTGCTCGGACTTGAAACTTCCCCAGATAAAGCTGACCCGGTTCTTTTCGTTGTAGTCTGGTCCGATCTCTTCCATGTAGCAAACCAGCCGCAGCGAGACCACCTGTTGATCGGGAGGGTGCGTTTCATTCCACTGCCTGACCCAATAGTCAGCCAAGGGTTGGCGGAGGAACTCCAATTGATCCGAGACGAGATTGCGGTGAAATTTTCGCCAATGAAAGGTAGGGAAGATTTCGCGCACCGACTCCGGCCGCTCTGTGGTAATCTCACCCCCGGTCAACAGATCCAGACGCGTACCATCTTTCAACTCCGCTTCATAAACAAACCAGGGGTTGTGATCCGGTGGCTTACTGAACATTTGGAAATGCTGATCCATGCCACAGCCAAAAACAATTCGTTGAACCACCGGAATCTGTAGCCGACTGGTCGCCGGATGCTGAATATTGCCAAGGTTCCACAAGACCGTCAAAAGGAGTAGCAGGATACAGGCAACGCGTTGCAACCGGCCAACAATAGAGAGCGCTTCCCAACTGGGAAATTTTTGGGGAGCACGGCTGTTTCCTCCAGGCCAGACGTAACCAGGCAGCAGGGCAATCCAAGGCAAGATGCAGATTACCGGGAATAGACCGATACTCATCGCCATCCCAATTCCGACATGAAACCCGGCGAACACAACAATGTTGCTCCAGCGAAACCAATCATTCTTCCAAGGAACCAACAACGTCCAAATCCAGACAACCTCAAAGAACAGGGTCAACCACGAGGTCAGCTTGAGCAGGGCAGGGTATTCCAATAGAGAACGCCCAAAAGGTGTAATGTAGATATCGAGTCGCAACACATACCACATTGCATCCCCCTCGAACCAGACTTCATTCAGTTTCGAGATGCCCGTGAAAAAATACATGACAATGATTTGCAAGATCAGGCCTGCCGTCGCCAGCGTCGCCAGGGGCTTGAGTTGATTGCCCACTTTGCGTCCCGCACGCCAGGCATCCCACGACCAGACGTGTCCGAGCGGGAGAAAGAGCGACCACAGCAACAACGTCTTGAAGTACAGGTCACCCGAAGTCATCACCAATGGATTACGGTAGTGCAGGGAAACCAGAAGGACGAACACGCCAACCGTCACAACTCGGGTCCAACAACCGACGACCAACAGCACTGCCAACAGTCCCGTAATGACGAACAACGTGGCAGCAAAATCGGCCGTTCCCGAAAACCAGTAAAGCGACCAGAACATCGAGCTCCAGCCAGGACCAATCTGCGACTCAAGGTAGTCATAAGAGAGCTGCCGCGTGAAAAAACCCTCGTCGGTGTACATTTCACGCAAGGTCGACCAACGAAAGATCAGATCCGCGATCAGCGTTAGCCCCCAGGCCATTCGAAATACGGCCAAGGACCGCAAATCGAGTGAGAAAATGCGACCTGTTCGAGTTGAATTGACGGCGGAAGATTGATCCGTGTTCATCCTGCCCCGCTACAACAGACGACGGTAGAGCGTTGGTACCCCTATTGTTATCGGCAAATCGGCAAAGGTCACGTTGTCGAAAAACCGAAATTATCGACCAATTCGGTTACTATGGAACGCGACTGCCCCCCGCATCAGCGAGCTGGATGGCCCACTTTCTCGAAGCAGCCACGGGCACTCTGGATCAACGAGAAACGCGCACGAGCCCGGGGTTAATATCCAGGTCCAGCGATTCAAACAATCCAGCCCGATAACGCTCAATCGCAATCGCTCCCATAACCGCATTGTCGGTACAGAATTTTAACGGCGCGATATACAGCTTGACTTCCGCATCCTGACAAGCATCGGTCAGCTGCTGGCGGAATCGGCGATTGGCGGCTACCCCTCCGCCAACGCAGAGCTGCTGCAATCCTGTTTGCTGGATCGCCTGCATCGCCTTACTGACCAGACAATCGACAACAGCTGCCTGGAAACTGGCTGCCAAATCGGCCGTCTGCTTCGAATCGAGGACTACACCTTCCAAACTCGTCTTTCCGGGACCGGCGATTGCGTAACGAACCGCCGTCTTCAAACCGCTGAAACTAAAATCGAGTCGATCTTCATGGATAAAGCTACGAGGAAAAGCCCAGGCAGTCTCATCGCCCTGCTCGGCAACGCGTGATACCGCAGGACCGCCGGGGTAGCCGAGGCCCAACATCGCAGCAACTTTGTCAAAGGCCTCGCCGGCCGCATCGTCAATCGTACCGCCCAGATAGTGGGCGTGGATCGCGTCGTCAAACCGGTAAAGATGGCTATGTCCACCACTGACAATCATGCCGACAGACGGATAAATACTATCCTCGTTATCAAGTTGGCAAGCATAAATGTGCGCTTGCAGATGATTGACGGCGATAAGCGGTTTATCCAACGCCAGGCAGAGGGACTTTGCCGCCATCAGCCCAACCAGCAGTGAACCAGACAGACCTGGCGTATTGGCCACCGCGACGGCGTCCAACTCCGACAGCGGGACTCCTGCCTGCTCCACAGTCCGATGAATCACGGGTAAAATTCTCTCCACGTGAGCCCTGGCCGCAATTTCGGGAACAACCCCTTTAAATTCGAGGTGCAGGTCGGTCTGCGAGGCGACAACACCGGCCAGCACCGCCACGGGGGAACCGGCCGAATCGGCTGATTCGACGATCGCGGCAGCAGTTTCATCACAAGTCGTTTCCAGAGCGAGGATTTTCATGAAATTCCACAAACTGTCGCAAAACACGGAACACTTCCAGCCATTTCGAGTTAAATAATAAGGATTCTGTTACTTTCCGTCGATGCGGTATCCGGCAAACAATGGGTACGGCTGAAAATGAGCCCGATCATGTTGATCCGGTTGGAACGATTATCGGGTAGGACGGGCAGCCAGTCGCCATGTTTATCGGAAATTCCCGGTCCCCGGGCCTCCGATTTACCGTTTTTCATCGGTGCACTGACCTAAATTTCCCCGGTTGAACTTTAATAGATAGATACACATAAACTCTTTCGCGCCAGAGATCATCAGAATGAATAGCCTCCGCTACCTGTTTTTCGTTTGCTCAATCATCGGAATGCTACTGCTTACCGGCAGTCATTCGACCGTAGCACAGGAGACGCCTGAAACCGTCGAGTCGACGGCGACCGCAGAAAAAACGGCTGAAGAGAAACAGGATCCGACTGAAGAAAAAGCGGCTGAAGAGAAACAGGATCCGGCTGAAGAGAAAGCGGCTGAAGAGAAACAGGATCCGGCTGAAGAGAAAGCGGCTGAAGAGAAACAGGATCCCGCGGCCGACGAGACCGCAGAACAAACCGACAATCAACCGGAAATGAAGCCAACGCCGACACCGCCTGCGGCAGCAGCTGCGACCGAACAGGACGATGTCACCCCCGGCAAAATTCGCTTCCGCTTTGATGAAATTGAATGGGCCGAAGTCATCGACTGGTTCGCCGAACAGAACGGCTACTCTCTCTTCCCGATCGTCCAGCCACCAGAAGGGACATTCAAGTATTACGACGACCAGGAATACACCGTCCTCGAAGGTCTCGACCAACTGAATCACGCCCTGATGCTACAGGGGGGTTACACCCTGATTCGCAATCGGAAGATGCTTGTTTTGACCAAGAAATCGGAAGGCTATCCTTCCGAGCTGATTGAAGAGATCAACCCTGCCGATCTGGAAGACCGGGGCAAGTATGAAATCGTTCGCGGCGTGTTCGACATCAGCGGCCTGGAAGAAACGGACTTTACGGATGATGTGGAAGACTTGATTGACCGTGACCACCGTGACGGCTTCGTCGTCTTCGACTCGTCGAACAAAATGATGGTGAGGGAAACCGGAGAAAAACTGCGTCGCATCAACGAGATGCTGGAAACGGCTAAAAAAATTGCCTTGACGGGCAACTTGAAATACCAGACCTACGACCTTCAGCATGTCGAACCGGAAACCTTGCTGTTCAGCGTCCGCGAACTGATGGGAATGCGGGATGACGAGAACCGCATGCGAGACGAAACGCTGACTTTTAGTGTCGAGCCCCCTCCTGGGAATCGCATTTTCCTGAAAGGAACGCCCAAGCGAATCGAGGAATTTCAGAACATTGCCAAAATGATCGATGTCCCCCTGACGACCGACGATGGCACGATGATCGAAAAGCCTTTCCTCGAAACGTACGCTATCCGCGGCGACCCGGAGATGATGTTCCAGATCATGCAAACGATGTTCGAAGGGGAAGAGGTCCGCATGGATCAGGACGAAACGACGGGGAACATCGTGCTGCTCGGCCAAACCGAACACCACGACCGGATGAAGAATTATCTGCTGGGACTCAACGATACGGGCCAAAACTTTGCCGCCATTCAACTGCAATACGAGTCGCCGGAAGACATCATCCTGAAATTGATGACACTGTTTCGGCAGAATCCGGATGAAGTGACCAATAGTGGTCCCGCCCTGTTTGCCGACACGATCAAAGAACAGATCCTGGTCAGTGGCACTCCCCAGGAAATCCAGCAGGTGAAAGATATGGTCGCCACGCTTGACACGGCAGAAGATCTGATCACTGGCCCCCGTACCAATCAGCGTTTTCTCGAAATGACTCCCTACGAAGCGGACCGAATCATGTCGATGCTGCCAGATCTGTTTCCCACTACGGGTCGAGAGAACAGCTTGAATCTGGTACTCCCGCAAGACCGCGCCTCATTCCGCAATCGCCTGCGGCGACGCAATTCAGGCGATACAGGAGATGATGAACTGGAATCGATGATTCGAGAACTCGAATCCATCCAGGGAACGCCGAAGAATGACTCGCAACCGAAGGGGCCAACAACACCCCCTGAAAAGCCGAGTCAATCGACTGATGGAAAATCCACCGACCGTGCCGTCCCGAACCACAACATTCATGTTTCCCTTCGCTCCACCTACGTCTCAATGCCCCGCCAGGAAGGACAGGCTACGGGCGCGACTGCTCAGCAGGATGAGGAGGGCAACCAGTACCAGCCGGCCGAAGATTTCAAGTCGGTACCGGGCTCCGACATGACAGCCAAACAGACGGAGTACGGGATCGTGCTCACGTCCGACGATTTGGATGCCCTCGACGATGCGACTTCCCTGATCCTGGACATGCTCGACACCACCACCACCAGCGAATTGCCCACGATTTTTTACCTCAATCAACGCCCGGCCATCGAGGCCAAAACCCTTCTCGATGAACTCCTCGGCCTGGCCGATGGGGGCGGAGGAGGCGGAGGTGGCGGCCTGGGAGGCATGATGGGCGGCATGTTGGGCAACGCGATCGGCGGAGGCGCGGGTGACGCTCTGAGCGGCCTGTTTGGCGGTGGCGACCTGTTTGGCGGGACCTCCGCCAGCGGTATCGTGCTGGAAGGAGCTGTCAACATCGGAACCGATGTCAAGTTCAACACACTCATCATCAGCGGCGCGACAGCCATGGATCTGGACACGATCAGTGAATTGATCGATTACGTCGATGCTCCAGAACCACCGCCGATGGAATTACTCGGGAAGACATTCTACATCCCGGTGATCCACCGCGAACCGAGTGAACTGATGGAAACAGCCAAATCTCAGTTCCCTGACCTGATCAAGAAAGAAGAAGCCTCGGGCGGTGGCAATGCCGAAATGCGGCAGGCTCAACAGATGATGAAAGCGATGCAACAGCTCACCGGAGGTGGCAAGCGAGGCGGCAGTTCTGACCCCGAACAGGAAAAGCCGGTTGCCACGATCGGTGTGGACGCTTCCACAGGAATGATTTTGGTTACTGGGCCAGAATTCATTTACCTCAAAGTCCTCGACTTGGTGGAAAAACTGGACGTTCCCGACACCACCAACGAGAAGCGGAAGATGATGACAACGGAGGATTACGATCCTGTGATGGTCGCCAAGACGTTACAGGCTCTGCTCGGTGAAAAAGCGGAACTTGTCATTGGTGGCGAGGCCGTAACGCCTGGCACATCCAGTCCCGGTTCATCGTCCAGCTCCTCTTCCTCCTCACGCTCCAGTGGTGAAGCGCAAAAAGCAGCAGCCGCTCAGCAGGAAGCAGCAAGAAATGCATTCATGAAAGCGATCCAAGAACGGATGAGCCGAGGTGGAAGCAGCAGTCGTGGCGGAAGCAGTCGCGGCGGCGGAAGCAGTCGCCCAAGTGGCGGCGGTGGCCGAGGCGGTCGCTGATTCTCCTCCTCCTTTGTCGCGCTCTGGGAACCCGGTACAACGGCCACAGGCGGTAAATCGCTTCAGCGAAACCGCCCGTAACGGGGGTTCGCAAATCCCCCCTGAGTGGACCATAAACTCTTCTCTGCTTCCCTAATGTCGCGCTGAAAACAAAAACAGCAGAGTGATTTGACAAAGGATTTCCCGGCCTCAATGCGACTTTCGCCGACGAATGCGGTTTGAAACTGGAATTTCCGGCGAATTACTGTAAACTTTTCAAGTGATGCCTCGTCTTCTTCCTACTCAAAGGCATTCGATCTACTCTCTTTATGCGCCATGGAGGCGAAATCATGATGGCCGAAAAATATTGGGACCTCTCTCATTTTGACCTATTCTCACAGTTAGCACCCGAAGACATTCAGTACCTCGAAATCAATTCGAAGATGCGGAAGTTCAAGCGTGGCGAACCGATCTACCTTCCATCACAGGCTGCCGATGGTGTTCTGTTGATTGCCAAAGGCAGAGTTAAAATCTGCCACTTAACCCCCGATGGGAAACAGAGCATCCTGAATTTCATCGATACGGGTGAGATTTTTGGCGAACTTTCCTTGCTGGGCGCCGCCAAACGGGAGGAATTCGCGGAAGCTTCCGAGGCGACCTCGCTCGTGCTGATCCCGAAGCCAGTCATGTTAACCTTGATTGGCAAGTACCCGAACATCAGCTTGGGTATCACCAAATTGATCGGGCAACGACGGCTCAGGATCGAAAGACGACTGCGGAATCTTCTGTTCCGCAGCAACCGCGAACGAGTCATTCACCTGTTGCTGGAGATGTCTGAAAAGTACGGACAGCCAACGGATCAGGGACTTGAGCTGGGTATCAAACTCTCACACCAGGAAATGGCCAGTATCATTGGTAGCACACGGGAAACCGTGACGGTTATGTTGGGTCATTTACAGTCGGAGGGTAAAATCAAGATTGCCCGACGCAAAATCACGATTTTTGACATCGAGAAATTGCGTGAAGAGGTAAATCCTCCCGTACCTCAGGTTACCAGCCTGCCGGTATCCCCAACCTACAGCGAGACAACTGTCCGATTGATCTGAAAATAGATCACCCGGTTTGCTAACTGTTTCACATTCAAAAGAAAACGGGCATTTTTCCTTCGGTTTATTTGCCGAGTGTGGAGAACTTGACGTTTTATGTTGGACTCAATCTTGATAGTAGTAGGTCTTCCCTTACTGCTTCGCCTGGTCCAAAGAATGAGAAACCGATACCCTTCCAACTCGTGGCAACCTTGCCCCAACGGTCTAATTCGTCAACTAGCCGGACGAATTGAAGCTGAGCAGCGCCGCAAAGGAATCGTCAACAGGTCAACTAAGTTGATCCTGATTGTCGGTTTTTTGCTGGCCGGCTTGGAATTATGCCTTGCCCCCAGCCGTCTTCCGCAATCGATCGATGCTGCCACCCACGGCGGTGCGATAAGGAAACATGGTGCTGACTCCAAACACACTGAGCCTCCCAGCTGCCAAACTACGCCCTGCCAAACTACGCACTCCGGGGTAAAAGCTAAATAACAGTGAGCCGTTCTCGGTGATCCCCGCTGTGCATCTGGGAAAGGGGGGGCCGAGTTGCCAGTTGAACATCCTGATCCTTCTCGGTGGGTGGCCCTTTCCCCAACGCCGTGAGTGCGGAAGCCAGCCCCGCCTTTCCGCCCGCCTGCCACGATGACCGAGAACTGTTTTGCGCAGAAGATGTTTCAATTGTTGGCTAATCAGCTGTTTTGGACTATAGTGCGGTCATGAAATGTCCTTTCTGCCAAATCGATAACGACAAGGTGATCGACACACGAACCGGTGAAGAGGGGTTCGTCATTCGACGGCGCCGTCAGTGTGTCAACTGCGACAAGCGTTTCACGAC
>JAYZCF010000253.1:0-11596 GCA_036338455.1 Planctomycetota bacterium | reverse complement strand
AAGGGCAGGGCAGGATCGATGCGGTTTGAATGTCACATTACGAAACGGCCCGCTTCCCCAGTCCTATTCGCTCCGTTTTATTTTGCAATAATGACGCTTAGACGGCGAATAATGGGTAGTGACTTCGGCGGCTCGATGCGGCTGGTTGGACGGAATACTTCGGCTCACGTTTGATAGGATTTGGGAAACATGGAAAACAAACCTTCGCTTGAAGAAACGACGCTTTACCAAGGAAATCCGTCAATGTTTCGTAACCATCCCCTGTGGTACGTGGGGAATATGTTGGTGATTGTGCTGGGCTTGGGGCTGACGCTCTACCTGCTTTTCACTGGCCACAATTACGGGGCCTTGACGGCTTTGGCCCTCGGTGTGGGAGGGGGAGTGATCGCCTACGGTTGCTGGTGGCTGCAATGCAAGGCATGCAAGTTAACGGTGACCAATGATCGGACGACGTTGCGGCGGGGGCTTCTGGCCAAGAACCTAACCGAGGTGTGGCATCAGGACGTGCGCAACGTTCAGCTCGACCAGACCTTCCTGCAGCGGATTTTCGACGTCGGCAGGGTGGGGATTTCGAGTGCAGGTCAGGCGGAGATTGAGATCAGTGTCAACGGGATTCCCGATCCGGACCGCGTCAAAGAATTGATCGACGAACATCGCCGCCGCTAGGGCTTGCGTTTGGGCTGCTTTCTTCTCATTCGTCTTCGTTGCTCGGGATGGGGCGGACGATAAGGGCGTCTGCCTCGGTATGGTTGAGTGCGAGGGTAGTCCCCCGGTCTGTCTCCAAATTCCAGGTTTGACCGTCGCCCGAACGTGGCAGGACCTTGATCTCTGATCCGACCGACAGGCCAAGCCGGGTCGCCCCTGGCAGAATCTGCTCGATCCTGGCCCGGTTACCGCGTCGCAACATGCTCGCTTTCACATCTTGTTGGCCGCTGCTCTGTACCGAATCGACCGGGATAATCGTACCATGCGGGTCGGTGATCGGGTGCCCCAACTTGTCATCGAGGTAGTCGACCGTCTGTTGATCACTGATATGCTCGAGCTGGTGAGCTTTCTCATGAATTTTCCCTTGGGCCTCGCCCGTTTGGGCAAGGTAGGTTTCCCACAGCCGATGGGCACGCACCAAGCGCGTCGCTTCCGCCTCCCCGGTTTCGGTTAACTGGACCGAACCGGCTTCGCATTCCAGCAAGTTCCGGCGCGCCAGGATTCGGATCGCCCGCTGCACTTGACGATTGGTGGCGTTAACGGCCTGAACGATTTGTGGAATAGCCATCCCCTGGTCGCTTGAGCGTACGATCGCTCCCAAAACATCCTCCATCACTTCCTGGGGTACCAGTTTAGTGCGTCGAATCCAGTCAGCGAGGATTCCGTAGCGGGGGGCCAAGAGGAGAATTAGTAAGAAAATCAAGGTCATGGTGACCACGATCGTCGGGCCTGGCGATGATCCGATCGCGATGGTCAGAGCGAAACCAAGCCAATAGCCAAGGATTCCGATAATGGCTGAAAGCAGCACCATCCGGTTGAGTCGATCTGTCAGCAGGTAGGCCGACGCGGCGGGCGTAATAATCAAGGCGACTACCAGGATCACACCGGCCACGCGGACACCGCTGACCACGACAAGGGACGTGCAGGCGGTTAAAAGGTAGTCGACGGCCAGCACGGGTATGCCGATCGAGGCAGCCATCACCGGGTCGAAGCTGGTGATTTGTAGAGGCCGGAAAAAGAGGATCACCGAGCAGAGGACCAAGCTGGATACGACGGCCAGTAGCCAAAGCTCTTCGTTGGTTACGGCCAACACGTTACCGATGATGTAGTGGGTAATATCGATATGCACGTATCCGCCGATCGACTTGATCGAGACGGCTAGCGCACCGAGTCCAAAAATACCGGTGTACATGATCCCGATCGCCGTGTCCTGCTTGATCCGTGATACCCGGGTGATGAACCCGATGAGTGCGACCGTGAGGATCCCTGCCAATATCGCACCAGCCAGCATGCCGACGAGATGGGCTTCACGGCCAAACAAGATCTTCATGATCAGGTAGCCACCGATTACCCCGGCCAACATGGAATGAGCAATGGCATCCGCGAGGAAAGACATTCGCCGCAGCACGATAAAACAACCGACAACGCTGCAAACCAATGAAATGAGTGTGCCTACGATGATCGGACGGATCAGGTGTCCCTGCTCCAACTGCCAATCGGTCAACCATTCCAAGAGGGAGTTCACGGTGCGGTGTCTCCTGGTTTTTGCCTGCCGGACAATTCGGCAAATACCTTCATGTTCCCCTCGTAAACCTCGCATAATAGCTGCGGATCGAGGATCTGAGCTGGGGTGCCGAAACCGAACATCCGCTGTTTGAGCAGCAGCAGGTGATCAAAGTACTCGGCCGCTGTCGACAGATCGTGGTGTACGACGCATACCGTTCGCCCCTGTTGCCGGGTCTCTCGCAGGACCTCCAAAATCGCGTTTTCGGTCGCCGCGTCGACGCCGGCAAATGGTTCGTCCAGCAACAGGATCTCAGCGTCTTGAGCCAAGGCTCGCGCCAGGAATACCCGTTGCTGCTGTCCCCCGGACAACTGGCCAATTTGCCGAGAGGCGAATTCCGTCATACGGACCTTGGCGAGCGCCTGATCGGCAATTTGGAGGTCGTGGCGAGTCAAGTCCTGCCACCATCGACGATGACCATACCGACCCATGGCGGCGACTTCTCGGACCGTGATCGGGAAGTCCCAATCAACCGCTCCCCGTTGGGGAACATAGGCGACCAGCCCTTTGGCTGCCGAGGCTTCTCGACCAAAAATCCTAACCTCACCCAAATCTGGTTTGACGAACCCGAGTATCGCCTTGATCAACGTCGACTTGCCGGATCCGTTGGGGCCGATGATGCCCACCAATTTACCCCTCGGAATTTCGACCGTCACATCCAGCAAGGCGGGTACCGGGCCGTAACTGACTGTCAAATGATTGATCGAGATGGCGACGTCCGACTGAGTTTGTTGGCGAATCACGGCTGCTCTCTCGCATCCTGCTGGACATCGCGGTTGTCGGTATTTGGAGCAGACAAATCGATTTCACCCATGATCGAGGCCCGACCCTCCGGTTTCCAGAATGTTCGGTCGGCCCGTTGCTGGAGGCCTCGAAAGATTTGGACTCGCAGTGCCGCTGGCCCGGCTGTTCTCTCCTCGCCCGTTCCCTGGTCGGCAAACGTAGCTTGGACGAATAAATTGTTCTGCTCTGACCGAACATTGCGGAGGGGAGCAATTCGAATCTCCTGCCCCGCGTTGATGGGCGCGAGTTCGGCAAAGACAGTTTGGCCTTGGAGCTCGACTTGTAATGCTGGTTCATCGAAATCAGCGTCCCCGACCAGTTGGGCAGTCGGGTAGAGACGCACAGACCAGGATGCGTTGTCGAAACGGCTTTGCTGCTCGATCGGTTCCGGTCTGACGCGCTCGGTGAATTCGACATAAGCCGCGATACCACCGAAAAGAATAAGGGGGATCAAGGCTGCGAAGACGAGTCTCATAGTTTGCCTATTTCAGTCCTGCCACGATTTTGAGCACGTTTTCCCGCATCATGCCGATGTACGATTCGCCGGCGGTGCCCGGGCCTCCCATGGCGTCGGAATAGAGCTCACCGCCCACTTCCACCCCCGCCTCCTTGGCGATCGCTTCGATCATCTCCCGGTTGAGGGTTGATTCAACAAAAATACTGCGGACTTTCAGGTCCCGAATCTGGTCTACGACCGCTTGGCGGTCCGAAATCGTGGTCCCGGCGATCTCATCTGTGGTCCAGCCGACCGGGCTGACAGCCTCAAAACCGTAACGGTCACAAAAGTAGCCAAAGGCATCGTGATGAGTGACCAGTACCCGCGGCTCGGCAATGGAACCGACCTGTTGCTGGATCCAGTTTTCCAAGTCTCGCAACTGGGCCCGGTATAATTCTGCCCGGGCCATGTATTCCTCCTGATGTTCCGGATCCAATTGGCAAACTTCATCACGTATCTGTTTTACGTATTTCCCTGCGTTGGCTGGATTGAACCAAGCATGGGGATCTTGTACCGGGCTGTCTTCACCGGTCATTAATGGTTCCACCTCTGCCGTGCAGGTCACCAACGGTTTTCCTGCATTATCAGCCAAGGTTTTCATCCATTCATGACCCTCGAGGTTCCAGCCGTTCCGAACGCAGAGGTCAGCCTTGGCAACGGCGTTGCTATCCGCCACACGTGGCTCGTAAGAGTGTGGGTCCTGCCCTGGACCGAGAACGCATTGTACCTCCCAGCGATCTCCAACTACTTGTCGAGCAAAATCAGCGCACTGAGTTGTCGAGCAGACGATCCTTTTCCTGCCCACCATCTCGCTTGGGGTGGGGGCTTCTGCCGTTTGAGGGGATTGCCGATCGGTAGAGAGAGGGGCTGTCGCGCCATCGCGCTCGGCACAACCGGCGACCAGACTGGTCAGCAGGAGCAACGCGAATGCGAAAGTGGATGGCCGGTAGAATCTCGATTTCCCATCGAAATTATTGTTCATTGAATTCGGACGCACCATGTTCAGTCGATTCGGAAGTGAAGGTTCTGGGTGTTTGAATTGTAGCATTGGCTACGGATGGTATTTTCTTCGATGGCCGGGGTGGGTGTCAACAGATAATCCGGCCAGCAGTGGCAAGAAAATTGGAATCCGACTGAATGAGGGTGAGGCGGAGCGAATGCCGAGGCTGGTTGACCGGGAAATGCGAGCCACAGGGGTCGTGAAGAGTGCGCGACTCGAGGTCGATTTCAATCGCAAGTCGATGGCCCCGCCCGGCCTGCGCCCGTGTGATCAGTACGGACTTGCAGGCAATGCCGGGTCAGTTGGAGCGAAAAGTCACTTCCTGGTGGCCGTGGAGAGTGCCTTCGTTCCCAGCGGGGCGAGCCATTGTCAATGATGTGTTTTCCAACAAACCTCTCTGCCCTTTTGGTTCGGCTTGATTGGATGGCGATCACCATTGCAAAATCAAATTTCCGGTCGCGCCGAAAAATCAACTGGCATTGATCGTAATCTATGTGCCATGCAAGATCGCCAAGGCGGAGAACCTAGTCCCGTTTGAAGCGACTGGCCAGCATGCGAATGACCTCGTCCGAGGTCACGCCAATCAGAATAACGGCCCCGATAATTGCGTATTCCAGTTCATCTGGAATCTTCAGTAACACGATCGAGTTGTACAAGGTCTGCATCAAGGCGGTTCCGACGACGACCCCAATGATACTTCCTTCACCGCCTCGCAGGCTGCAACCGCCCAACACAGCTGCGGCAATGGCGTACAATTCGAAAAAGTTTCCAAAACTACTGGGAGCGATGGAATTGGCGTCCAGAGCGAACAGGATACCGCCTATACCGGTCAGAACGGCGCAGAGAACGTAGGCCAGGATGGTCATTCTCCCGGTGTTAACGCCCGAGTAACGGGCGGCTTCCTCGTTTCTACCGAGTGCCAGGATATAACGTCCCCAGATCGTGAAATTGAGGAAGATAATCGCTGCAACCGTTAGTAACATCAGGAAGAAAAACGAGTAGGGAATTCCAAACGAAGAGCTGCCCGATTCCCACAGCACCAGGCGGCCGGTCGCCAGCAGGCCCAGGGAGCCTTCGAATTCGTTTCCAAATCCGAGCGTTTGGTCATTGGATAGCCAACGGGACAGGCCGCGGTAGATCAACAGGCCACAGAGGGTGACGACAAATGGTTGTTGTTTTAATTTGGTGATCAGAACGCCGTGGACCATTCCCAGGCCCAGAGCGATCAACAAGACCGAAAGAATGGCTAGCGGAACGGACATTCTCTGTTTCCGCTGCAGGGGGATGGCGATAAAAGTGGTATCGATCCCGTCGAGCGACTCCGTGAACGTTACACGGCTCATGCCTGACGTCTTAGCCGGTTTGACCGTGGATACTGTCTTTTCTTTCAGACCGCGTTCCGGATGAACGAACCAGACCCGGTCGCGCGGCTGCAATTGAAGAAAAGGAACTTCCAATTGGTCGCCGGAGACATCGGAGATGGGGTACATGGCCGCGATTTTACCGACGGATCGATTACTCGTATCTGCCTTGTCATCTCGGGTTAAGGCCTGGTCGACCAGGAGCTTGCTGACTTGGCGGCCCTCATACTCAATCGGTTGGATCGCGGTGATGGTTAGCATGGCGTTCCGCGCACGACGACCTCCGTAATACCGGACCTTCTGGCCGGGATTGAAATTCGCGTCCCGGTTAACGATGAGTGTTTTGTTCTCTGCCTTGATTTCCAGCACGTCGGTGGAAACGAACGGATCGTAGGAGACCGAGAGGAATAACGCCAACAAGCATGCGGTAAAGCAAACCAGCGATCCAATCGATAAATCGATACCGCTACTAATGATTACAAAGGAAACGCCGATGCCCAGGATGCCGAACAATGCGGTGCGGCGCAACAGGTTTTCGATATTGTTCGGCTTGAGGAAGTTCTCGGGAACCTGGTAGGCCAGGAAGGCCCATAACAGGACGAGCAGGATCGAGATCCCGATGATTTTTACCAAGCCTGTCAGGTTTTCGCTCATCGTGTTTTATTAAGCCTTCGTGGAGAGGGGGCTGGCCGTGCCGGTCGCCAGTTGCATGACCGATTGTTCGCTCAACTGTTGATGCTCCAGAACCCCAGTGATTTGGCCTTCGTGTAGGACAATGACCCGGTCGGCCAGCCCAAGGATCTCTTCCATTTCACTGGATGCAAAGAGGATGGCCATCGACTCGGAGGCAAGTTGTTCCATTAATTTATAGATTTGTTCCTTGGCTCCAATATCAATGCCACGGGTCGGTTCGTCCAGCAACAGAATTTTTGGATCCTGGGCCAGCCATTTTCCAATCACAACTTTTTGTTGGTTTCCGCCTGAAAGGAATTTTATTAGCTGCCCGATCGAGGGTGTCTTGATATCGAGTAAGTCACACATTTCCACGGAAGATTGCTGTTGCTTGGCAAAATTAGCGAACCCGGGTCCTCGCTGGTTCGGTTTGAGGTTCGGTAACCCGATATTATTGGCGACCGAGAAATCGACAATCAGGCCGTGCTGCTTCCGGTCTTCTGGCACCAGGCAAATGCCGTGGTCGATTGCCTGTGAGGGTGAGTTAAGTTGGACCGGCTTCCCTTCCAACCGGCATTGTCCAGCAATCAGCGGAGTGATACCGAAAAGCGATTGCAACATCTCTGTTCGACCGGCCCCCACCAGGCCTGCCAGTCCGACTATTTCTCCCGCTCGAATCTCAAAGGAGAGCTCATGTTGTGGCCAAGCGAAGGTGCGTATCTTTTCCGTCTTAAACACCACGTCGCCGGTGGGGTGTCTCTGCCGCGAATAGAACTGGGATACATCCCGGCCTACCATGCGCTGGACCATCGCGTCGTGCTGGATTTCGTCTCCCACTAATTCGCCTGCATTTTTGCCATCCCTCAGAACGACAACCCGGTCAGCCAATCGCTTGACTTCCGCCAAACGGTGCGAAATGTAGATGATGCTGACACCCTGGGAACGTAATTGGTCGATCAAGCGAAACAGGGCTTCACTCTCTTTGGCCGAGAGGCTGGAAGTAGGCTCGTCCATGATCAGTACGCGAGCATTGACCGAAAGCGCTTTGGCAATCTCGACCATCTGCTGTTTGCCGATCGTCAGTGAACCGACAACGGTTGTGGGAGAAATGTCGAGCCCGACCAGCTCCAGAAATTCGTTGGAACGCCGATTGATTTCCCGTCGGTTGATGATCCCGGCCGTGCGGGGTTCCCGTCCCAGGAAAATGTTCTGGCCAATATTCAGGTTGTCACAGAGATTGAGTTCCTGGTGAATCAGAACGATCCCGTGATCCATGGCTTCCCGGGTCGATTCGAAGTGGCACTTTTGGCCATCTACTCGCAGATCTCCGGCATCGGCCGTTTGCACACCCGCCAGGATTTTCATCAAGGTGCTTTTTCCCGCCCCGTTCTCCCCGATGACGGCCAGCACTTCACCCCGACCAAGACTCAGGCTGACCTGGTCTACGGCGAGGACTCCCGGAAATCGTTTGCTCAACTTTTGGACGTCAAGCAGCGGTTCGACGGACATAGGCTACTGGGTGGTGGCACCCGTCTTTGCTTTCAGGTCAGCCCAAAACTCGTCCACGTTTTCAGGGGTGACAGAGCGAGCGGAGATATCGATGAACTCGCCTTCCGGGATCACAGACTGGTTGCCCTTGAGCAGTTCCGACAGGATTTTTACTGACTGGTAGCCATATTCATAAGGGTTCTGAACCACGGTCCCGATGACGTTGCCGTCTTTGATGCCTTGTAACGTTGCATCGTCTTCGTCGAAACCGACGATTTTGATTTCGCCCAGTTTGTTCGCCTGTTTCAGGGCCTGGATGATGGCCGGTGGGTTGTAGGCAAACAGGCCCGCAAACAGGTCGACATCGGAATAAGTGTTGAGGGCATCTTCGGTTTTCTGTTTGGCGACCTCCGGTTTTCCCTGGTCAGTCAGAGTGGCGAGAATCGTATATTTTTCCCCCTTGATTTCTCCTTCAACCGGATCAAACCGTGTGTCGTCATCCGGTCGGTCCAGCAATTCATCGATGACGCCTTGCCTTCTTTTTTTGGCATTGTCCTGTTCCAGTCGGCCGATGGTGATAATGATCTCTCCCCCTTCGGGTAGAGCGTCTTTGATTAACTTACCCACCAGGCGACCACCGCGGTAATTGTCCATCCCGATGTACATCAAGCGATTGGTGTCAGGGGCATCCGAGTCATGGGTCAGCAAGGGGATCTGAGATGCCCAGTTGTTGACCATCTCTTTCTGGTTGTCGGCGTCGATTGGGCTGATTGCCAGGGCATCGATGCCGCTGGACATCAGGTCCTCGATAATCTGTTTTTGTTTGGTGGCGGTAGCCTCGTTGGGGAATCGTACGTCGACTTCAACGTCAAAGTCCTTGGCCGCATCATTGCAGCCGACTTCTGCGATGTTCCAGAAGCTGGCGATCTGGTTGGTGACAAAGGCAATCGTCGGGCGGTCTTTGTCGGAAGCCGCTGTTTCATTGGCGGGATCAGATGAGTTCGCAGGCTTTTTTTCTTTGTCCGCAGCGCAACCTGCACAAACGGCCAACAAGACGACTAGAAATAGACGGGCATGACGATGCATTGGAAACTCCCAATATTAAGCTTGGTCTGTTCAATATTTTTTCGTGCTGGAATGTCGATCTGGCTTGCGACCGACAGACCAGTTTAGTTGATTGAGGGAAAGCTGTCCAAGATGCGGTCGGACTGAAATTAAGGGCTTGTTCAATCGTTTTTCGGAGGGAAATGGCTCTCTCGGTTCGTCTTGCCGCTTTGACGCGACGGATTGCTGCCCGAAAGGGTACGACTCCGTTTCCGCGGAGCCCGCCAACCAAAATAGGCAATCTGGCCAGCGCTGCGGTTTGAGCCCCAGAGGGCTTGCGAGAGGTTTGGCTCTGTGAGCCAAACAAACAGTTTTAATGAAAATGTGGTCAGGGCCGGGATCGAACCGGCGACACATGGATTTTCAGTCCATTGCTCTACCAACTGAGCTACCTGACCAACAGAACCGGTATTCCTACCGATCGAGAGAGAGAATTTACTGGAAACTTAATTGGACTGTCAATCGAAAGCTCGGGTGTAGATCGGGTTCCCACCGAAAAAGTCTGGAATTAGGTGTTATAACCACCCTAAATTTTGTCAGGAGGCGGTTTTGAACGGACTCTGCGCGTCGAAATAGTTGACACCAAAAATGGTAGAATCTACGATAATACCGACCCTGCCTTCGCCTCGGCCAGAAAATTTCGCAGGTTTTTACCTGCAGTTTTCCGGTCAACTTCCTAAAATTCACGAAACTGGAGCGGTTCATCAAAGATCGTTCGTGGATTTGAGGCATGAAACCCTCAAGAAAACGACGGGAGCCGCTTGGCCGGTGATGGTGCCAACGACAAATGGAAGAGGTGAAGTAGCTTAATGATGATTCTTCAGAACCGCTGGACGCGAATCCCCTTTGTCTTGTTATTCGGGATTTCCCTGATTGTGGTAGCCACTCAGCAGCGGGTTGTGGCTCAAGTTGAGTTCGACCCGGAGCACCCGCAAGTTCGTAAGATGGCCCTCGATGCGGTTGCCTACCTGACGGAGAACCCACCTGGTGAAACGGGGCAGTTGATCCTGACTGCTTTGGCGATTACTGAGTGTACCAAACGGTACGACAACATGGTGCCCGTTGACCACCCGGTGGTTGTGGCTGCGATCGACCGAATCGTGTCGAGTATCAACGTGGATCCGTCTCAAGGGGGAAACATTCTTAGAGACAATGCGACTTACATTCCGGCGTTGGCTTGCATCTTGTTGTGTGATGTCAACGACGAGCGATACAAGGACCAGATCGTCAAGTTGCTACGGGAGCTCGAAAGCCGGCAGAATGCAGACGGTGGCTTCGGGTACTTGGGTGACCGTAAGACGGTGGGTGACACTTCGCAAATGCAGTACATCGGTTTGGCAATGTACGTGGCTCATCACCACGGCTTCAAGGTGGATCTGAATGGCGCAAAGCGGGCGGTGGAATGGCTGGCGGCCAGGGTTCGGCCTGAGGGGAGCTGGTACTATCAATACAAAGGTGACCGAGCCAATGTCGGCCCTAGCGGGAATCCGAAAACCAAATTGACCCTCTCTATTCACGCTGCCGGTGCAGGCACAATGTACCTGCTGGCCGATTTTCTTCAGCTCACACCTCGTACTCGCCGAGGCGGAAGCGGTAATTCGCAGAATGGGCTGCCGCCCTCCGTGTCGATCTATGTCAAGCCAGCCGAAGAGGGAGGGGCCACTACCAAGAAGGGGCCCCTGGTCAACGCCAACACGGGTTTGATCCAGTCCGCTAAGCGGAGTGTGAACCAGTTCTTCGGTAAGTACTTCAGTATCAAAACCGACAGTCGCGAAGCCTGGAATTACTATTATCTTTACGCCTTGGAGCGGTACGCCTATTTCCGTGAGCGTGCCGAGGGCGAATTCAAGGAGCACCCAACTTGGTACGATCAAGGCGTCTACTACTTGATGGACCAGTTGTACGGTGATGGTGGCTTTAAGCAAGGATCGATGGGTGGTTCCAGTCGAAGTGTAGCGACTTCATTTGCCATCCTGTTTCTCGTTCGAAGTAGTGAGGTGCTGGTGCTTCCTTCCAACGCGTCACGTGCTAATGGCAATCAGGGCTTTGCTGAAAACGTCCGAATTAAGCAGAGTGAAAAAGGGGCCGTTCAGGCATTGGAAGGCGTTCAGGGGATCGAAAATGTGATGCAGCTATTGCAGAACGATGACGTTGAAGACGACCGCCTTGAGTTGATCATTCAGTCGATGGGGCCGGCGATTGCCGGGTTCTCCAAAGAGGAGGGCAAGTCAAGGAATGAAAAAATGGCCTTCATGCGGGGGTTGGTGACCGAGCAGAATTATTTTCGCCGTCTGATTGGTGTGAAATTTCTCGCTCGTGAGCAGGAGATGGATAATGTTCCCGCCCTGCTTTACGCCTTGGGGGATCCGGACTTGCGGATTTGCCGAGAGGCCCATGACGGTCTCCGTTTGATTAGCCGCAAA
>JAYZCF010000252.1:0-5772 GCA_036338455.1 Planctomycetota bacterium | reverse complement strand
TGGATCAGCAGGTGCACGCCGTCGGTAAACCCGACGAGGCTGATCAGGATCGGCAACACCACATCGATGAAAGGGTTTTGATTGAAGTCGAAGAATTGGATGATTCCTAGCGTCCAGAACACGCCAACCGCCGGTGCCAAGGCGACCACCACAACCGATGTCCAGCCGCGGAACAGGATCAAGCTCATGATGATGATCAGGCTATAACCGATCACCTGATACTTCAGTTGGTTTTCTTCATGAGTTTCCAACGCCGTAAGCAGTATCGGTACGCGCCCGGTCACCATGAAGCGGATGTCAACGTCGGGATAGGTTTCGGCTGCCTGCTCGGCCACCTGGCGGATTGCCTCGGTGCAGTCACTGTCTGTTTTCAGGCGCAGAAAGTCAAAACGGACCATCAAGAGCATGGTTTTCCCGTCGGAGGACAGGAGTTGGCCGTTGACTAGCGGGTGCGTTTGCGCCTTGTCGCGAGCGGCGGCGTAACGGCTTGCTGAGGCTCCCTTGCGAGGCAGGAGCGGCTCATTGAGACCGAATATGTTCAGCACGGGAACACGATCCATCCAGAGGATGCTGGTCACGAAATCCAGGTTCTCTAGCTCGTCGACCACATGCCGCATCGCTTCGGCACCCCGGGGTGTAAAAAACTGATCGGATTGGCAAACCAGGATGGCGTCGGTGTCGGTCAGGCTGACCGCCTCGATATCGGGTGGGGTTTCGGAATCCGCTTCCTCGCTCTGCGATCCGTTTTCGTCAAAAGCCTTAGCGCCAAATCGCGCGCGCAGTAAGTCAGAGGACTGATAGCCGGTCAGTGCGATCAGGCTGATCAATAACAGCAAGCTGCTGGCCCACTTCGGGCGTAGGACGATCCAGTCGGTTGCTCTGGAGAAGACCTGATTCACTGGGCATCCTGCTGTTGGCTGAAGGGGGAGTGAGGCGAGGCGTCGTAGAACCAACTTTTGCTAACGTCGACGAGGTCCACCTTCGAGTAGCTCCTCACGGGTGATCTGGTTGTCGCCATCGAGGTCGTACCTGCGGAACCCGAAATGTTTCATTGCTTTGGTGACCTCCGAACGAATGATTTTTCCGTCACGATTCTTGTCAAATCGTTCAAAAAATTCGTCGACAAAATCGATGTCAGGAGACGATCTTTCGGAACGCCGGCTGGGCCGTTCGGGCCGGGCGTTGGAAGGTGCCTTAACTCTCGGTTGGGATATCTCAAAAAAGGCGACCGCCATCTCTTCGTAGGTTTGGTCTCCCCAAGTGACCGGGCTAGTCGGGTCCGGGTTGAACGGATTGTCCGCGGAATTGTCGAACGAAGCGGTGAACTTGATTTGCTGCAGTTGGGATAGTTCGATCGGGTTCTCCAGCAGGTAGCTGTGCTGCCAGTTGAAGTCGTATTCTGGAACCTCGACAGTGATCTCGGAATGCCCTTCCTTGTCGACGGTCTCCATCACGAAGGATTTCCCCCGGTAATGCATATGCGGTGAGACACTCAGCAGGACCCCTTGCTTGGGTAATCTTGGCATTCGGACATCGACTTTGAAATTCGAATCGTGGGGAGGGATCTCAAACTCCTGGTCCAGTCCCATCAACGTGTACAGCTCGTGTGTAACGTTCTCTGGTTCAGCAAAAATGAGTCCGACACTGGTGATGTCATTTTCCGGTTGGCCATTGGGCGTGTAATGTTGTTGGAAAACAAACTTGGAGCCCGCCGGAATGCGACGAGCGTGAGTCTCGCTGACGGGTGGGATTGTCTGGCCCGGTACGTAGGCCGATAGCCAGCCGACTCCTTTGAAAGGTACGCCGTCGGGCGGGCGGATGAAAACGATAGAGTGGTGAACGACCGACGACTGCCCTGGTTTGACTTCGGCTGCCGTGACCCACTTGTCTTCGGTGAAACCAGGGTCGACGACAAAATACTGGTAGTCAACCGTTCCTTGGGAGGGAACGTTGAACCCCTTTTTGTTCATGGAGATGATCATGTCGGGCTGGCGAGGCAAACGCCAGCCTTTAGTGAACTGTCGTGGTTTCGGTAACTCCTCTGCCGAACCGAACGGCATGCCGGCGGTGAGCCAATCTCTTAATACCTGCTTGTCGGATTCAGGCATGGTTCGTTCGTTTATCAGTGGTTGGTGGTCACCACTGGCGTGCCAGGGGGGCATCCGGCCCTGGTCAACAACCTCTACCATCATTTCGGCCCAACCCTTGGCCTCTTCGTAATCGGTTAGGGAGAAGGGACCAATTTCATCAGACCGGTGGCACTCAATACAGTGTCGATCCAGCACTCGAGCTACTTCACTTGAATAAGTCACCGTAGAGCCTTTCACCGGTTGCCGAATCCGGCCAATCCGACAACCCTCGACCACGGTTTCAGGCTGGCTGACCGGTTTGCCCTGACGGATCTCTTCCAAGGTGTCGGCCAAGTCATGCTGAGTGGCAGCGGCTCGCGCAATACCTGGCGAATATTGGTTATCGACGCGTCCGCGATAAACGATTTTCCGTTCCGGCGACACAATGATCACTTCGGGAGTTCGTTCGGCAGAAAGCAGGTCGGCCAATCGATTGTCGTAGTCTTTAACGACGGGAAACTGGATACCCAATTCTCTCCGGTAATCCCCGACTTCTTCCAAGGAGTCCTGTTGGTTGCTGTTGACCCCAATGAAATCAAATCCGTGCTCCCGATAACGCTCAGCCAGGAGATTCAATTTTTGACCGTAGAGTCTAGCCAGCGGGCATTCGCAACCGACGAAGCAGAAAACCTGGTAGCGTGGCCCCCCAAAATCAAGGATTAAGGGCTTTTCATTCGAGCGCGGCAATTCCATTCTGCCTAGCGACCGGAGACCGTCCTCTGCCGTCGTGCCCCTTTGCTCTTCGTCGGCCTTGGCCAAACCGGTAGCGGCGATCGTTAACGAGCCTGTGAGCGTTAAAATTAGTAAGAGACGATACATGGATCAAGTGCCGCTTTTTTTCCGACGAACGCTGACGCTGCCTCTTTTTAATTATGAGGCCAGTGTCAAAATACCGTTAAAAAAAAATTACGACAACCGATAATTTGTTTCTTCAAGCCACCCGGCCAGCCAGATCACGCTAAAATAAAGAGAAAAAAAGAGAGGGTCCCTATGTGTTTTCGTGCATTCATTACGACACTTGTTCTGTTGGTCGCATCACCATGGCTCAAGCTCGACGTGTTGGCTCAACAGGGATATGAGTTACCTCCACCCTCGGTGGTTCAAATTATCGATGCGGATCCGGAACCCTCGGTCAGTTTTAGTCCCGACCGGAATTGGAGCGTGCTGATTGACCGGCCTGCCATGCCCGGCATTGAGGATGTTTCACGGCGGATGTTGCGATTGGCCGGTATGCGAATCGACCCGGCCGCCAACGGTCCTTTTAGGACCAGCTATAACAAAGGTCTGGTATATCGCTCAATGGCCGATTCCCAGATAGGGCGCCGGGTCAAACTGCCTGCCAACGGTAAATTATCCACCTTGAGTTGGTCTCACGCCTCTGACGCTTTTACCTATTCCGTGGTTACCGATGGAGGCACCGAGTTGTGGGGTGTTGGTGAGTTGCGGTCTGAGGGTCGACCGTCGCTTGGAAAACAACCGGTGAAGCTGACCGACCGTCTCTCGACCGTGATGGGTGGTAGTTCCTGGATGCCCGATGGCAAGATGGTCCTCGCCCGCTTGGTGCCCGAGGGGCGGGGCGCGGAACCGGTTGCTTCCCTGACTCCGAGTGGTCCCAACATCCAAGAATCGTATGGCAACAAGTCACCTACGAGGACTTACCAAGACCTGCTGGCCAATCCGCATGACGAAATACTGTTTTCCTATTATGCGACGAGCCAGATCGCCTTAATCGACTTGTCGGGGAAGGTGACGCCGCTAGGGGAACCCGCCATTTATTCTCGCGTTCGCCCATCACCCGACGGAAAATATTTGTTGGTCGAACGGATCGATAAACCGTTTTCTTACCTGATGACCTATCGTTCTTTTCCCCGAACGATCGAGGTTTGGGAACTGGGTGGCCAGAACCGTGACCAACTGAAATCCCGGCGCGTGATTGCCGATATCCCGATGGCCGAGAACATTCCCATCGAGGGAGTCCGGCAGGGCCCCCGCAATTTGGAATGGAAAGCCGGGGATGCGGCGACTTTGATCTGGACCGAAGCACTGGACGGAGGCGATCCCCGGTCCGAGGCAGAATTTCGCGATCGGATCGTCGCCCTTTCTGCACCGTTCAAGAATGAACCTTCTGAGCTCGTTCAATTGCAGCACCGGGCATCCGGCGTTTCGTTCTTTGCGGATCCCTCGTTGCTCTTAACCACCGAATACGATCGAGAACGCCGCTGGGTGAAGGCCCAGTTACACGACTTGAAAACACCTGGCTCAACTCCGCAAACGATGATGGATCGAAGCATTCGCGATCGATATGGTGATCCGGGCCGAATCGTGTCCGTGCGTGACGAAACGGGGCATTCAATTGCCTTGCAGGATGGGGATTGGGTTTATCGAACGGGTGATGGAGCGTCGCCTCGCGGTAACTTGCCTTTCCTGGACCGACAGAACTTGAAGACGTTGGAAACGGAACGGCTGTGGCGCTGTACGGATGGTACTTACGAGCAATGCGTGGGGATGGCCAGCAGTTCGTCTGATCGCAAGCCGGTAATCATCACTCGGCGGGAAGACCCCACGACTCCGCCAAACTATTTACTTCGCGATTTGAACGACGACACGTCGAGCCAGTTGACCGATTTCCAAGATCCGACACCGGCCATTCGCGGGATCAAGAAAAAGCTTGTGAATTATGAGCGAGCCGACGGGGTTCCACTGTCGGCAACGCTCTACTTGCCGGCGGATTATCAGGAGGGGACGCGTCTACCTTTGCTCGTGTGGGCTTACCCAAGGGAGTTCAGCGATGCCAAAACAGCGGCCCAGATTTCTGGCAGTCCGCATCGTTTTACACGAATGGGTGGGATCACTCACCTGACATTGTTGACCCAGGGTTACGCGATCATGGATAGTGCTACGATGCCGGTGATCGGTGATCCCGAAACGATGAACGATACCTTTGTGGAACAGATTGTCGCGGCTGCTCAGGCGGCGATCGATAAAGCGGTCGATATGGGCGTGGCCGATCGGGACCGTGTAGCGGTGGGAGGGCACAGCTATGGTGCCTTCATGACGGCCAATCTGCTCGCGCATTGTGACCTGTTTCAGGCTGGGATCGCGCGCAGTGGTGCTTACAACCGCACACTGACGCCGTTTGGTTTTCAATCCGAGCGGCGAGCCTTCTGGGATGCCAAAGATATTTATTTCGGGATCTCGCCCTTTCTGCATGCGAACAAGAACAATGAGCCGATCTTGTTGATACAGGGGGAAAATGACAATAACAGCGGGACGTTCCCGATGCAGAGCAAACGCATGTACCAAGCGATCAAAGGGAACGGCGGGTCGGTCCGATTGGTCATGTTGCCCAACGAATCACATGGTTACCGCGCCCGAGAATCGGTCCTGCACACGCAGTCCGAGATGATCGACTGGCTCGATAAGCATGTCAAAAATCGTGCTGATTGAATTAGCGGATGAAATGATTAGCTATTGGCTGGTCGTCTGTTTCAAGGTCTTCAGGTATTGAACGAGGTCGACCAACTGTTGGGCAGTTAGGCTCTTGTGCAGGTCGGATGGCATCAGCGACACATCCTGTTGCTTGAGGCCCTCGATGTCCTCCTGCCGGATGCGATGGGTTACCCCTTCGGCATCCCTGATTTGG
>JAYZCF010000251.1:0-6732 GCA_036338455.1 Planctomycetota bacterium | reverse complement strand
TTGACCCCGCCAACCCGCTGATCGCCCGGGTGGCCGTCAATCGCTGGTGGGCCCACTTTTTCGGCCGCGGCTTGATGTCGTCGGGTGAAGATTTTGGAACGCAGAGTGAACCGGCGTCGCATCCGGAGCTGCTCGATTGGCTGGCCGTGGAATTGATGGAACAGGGTTGGTCCCGCAAGCATCTCCACAAGCTGATTGTCATGTCGGCTACGTTTCGTCAAGACTCTCGGGGAGATGGAGAGTCCCATCAACGCGATCCAGATAACCGTTGGCTGGCGCGGGGCCCGAGATTCCGTATGCCTGCCGAGATGATCCGGGATAATGGGTTGGCTATCAGCGGGCTCTTGTCGACCAAGATGGGGGGGCCGCCCGTGATGCCTTTTCAGCCTCCCAATTTATGGCGCACGGTCGGTCGCAATGGCCCCCAATGGAAGGTCGCCGAGGATGAGGATCGGTTTCGCCGCGGGCTCTATATCGTTTGGCGGCGCGCAGCTCCTTATCCGAGTTTTGTCAATTTCGATGCACCCGACCGCGCGGCTTGCGTGATTGAGCGGCCCCGTACCAATACACCCTTGCAGGCGCTGACGTTACTGAATGACCAAGCCTTTCTGGAAATGGCCGCTGCCTTGGCCGCCAGCGTTGCCGGTCCGTCGGGTAACGACCAGGTCCGCGGTCAAATTCGACAGGCGCTGCGGCGCTGCGTGGCGCGGAATGCGGAAGCGGAAGAAATCGATATCTTACACGAGTTGTATCGGAGTGAGTTGCAGCGGTTTCAGGACGAGCCCAAGCTGGCTCAGAAATTCCTGCAGGAATGTCGCGCCCCGGCAGAGCCATCGCCAGGCGGGCCAGAGCATTTGGCCGCCCTGACGTTAGTCTGCAATGTATTGCTGAACCTAGATGAAACGATCAATTATTGACGGGACTGAACCCTCTCCACAGTCCTTATTCCACACCCTGGTAAATCATGAAGAACCAACCCGCTTCCCTACTGAGAACCTTGACCCGGCGGCACCTGTTTCAACAGGTGGGGGCCGGGGTCGGCGGACTTGCCTTGGCCGGTCTGTTGCGACAGAGTGGGTGGGCGAGTGAGCGTGGTAGCCCCGTCTCGAGCTCGATTCCCGGTCAGGACAGTCAGGACCAGGTGACGGGTGTGGGCCACTTTCCCGCGCGTGCCAAGAACGTGATCTACATCCACCTGGTGGGTGCGCCATCCCATCTGGACCTGTTTGACTTCAAGCCGGCTTTGCAGCAGCGCGACGGGCAGTTGTGTCCGGATGAGTTTTTTCAGGGAAAACAACTAGCCTTTATTCGTAAACAGCCGAAGTTGCTTGGCACGCCCAGAAAGAAGGAGTTTGCCTTCACCCGTTGTGGTGAGAGTGGGATCGAGTTGTCCAACCAACTTCCTCACTTGCAGCAGGTTGCCGATGAACTGACTTTGATTCGCTCGACCCATACAGACCAGTTCAACCACGCGCCTGCCCAGTTGATGATGCTGACCGGGTTCGAAAGGTTTGGTCGACCGAGCATTGGTGCTTGGACAAGTTACGGCCTGGGGAGTGAAAACCGGAATTTGCCGGCATTTGTGGTGCTGGTTACAGGCCAGGTACTCGGTGCCGGCAATAGCGCCTGGGGCAGCGGTTTCTTGCCAACCGTCCACCAAGGGGTCGAGTTTCGGAGTAAGGGTGACCCGGTCCTATTTCTCTCCAATCCCGAGGGCGTGGATGATGCGTCACGCAAACGGACCGTGGACGCGATCAACCGTATGAACAGCCGCCAGTTGCTCGATCTGCAGGACCCGGAGATCGAAACCCGCATCCGTCAGTACGAACTGGCCTATCGCATGCAGGCCTCGGTGCCGGAGTTGATGGATATTAGCGCCGAGACGAAACAGACGCACGAAATGTACGGGACTTCGCCCGGCAAGGAATCATTTGCCAATCACTGCCTGCTGGCGCGACGCCTGGTCGAGCGGGGGGTTCGCTTTGTGCAACTGTTTGATCAGGGATGGGATATGCACAACAGCGTGTCGAACCGTTTGCCAACCAAGTGCAAGCAGGTCGATCGACCGATCGCCGCCTTGATCCAGGATTTGAAACAACGGGGCATGTTGGACGAAACATTAGTGGTTTGGTCCTCCGAATTCGGCAGAACACCGATGGGTCAGACCAGTAACGGCGCTGGCCAAGAAGCGAATGTGGGTCGCGACCATCACAAGGAGGCCTTTACCACCTGGATGGCGGGTGGTGGAGTGAAGCGAGGGTATGTTTACGGAAAGACGGATGAATTGGGTTATGGAGTGGTCGAGGACCCGATGCATGTCCATGACTTTAACGCCACGCTGATGCACCTGTTGGGGATCGATCACGAGAAATTGACCTTTAAGTTCCAGGGCCGGGATTACCGTTTGACGGATGTCGAGGGGGTCGTGGCCGAGAAGATCCTAGCCTAGGACTAACGCCCCCTGCCCCATTTGTTTGTACGACATGGCGGATCAGCAGATCGTGATCCTGGTCATGTCCGAGCCGGAAGGTGTGACAGGCGGGATCTGGCATCCAGGAGTGCATGTTGGCTGGGGGCGAGGTTACTTTATCAAGTTGTTTCGCGAGCTCAAGGTTCGGCATCCCGAGATTCCTTACGATGTTTTGCCGGGTGAAAAGAGAACCGAGTCGGAGTGAGTTTGTAATGCAGCAGATGAGCTACAAGTGGATTGCCTTCACGGCGCTGTTGCCGACGGCTGTCGCGTTGGCACAGAGCGAACCGTCCTGGCAGGAGTATCGGGGGAAAGTAGGTGAAAGCGGCTGGCGTTGTCACGTGATCTGGCCGGATCCCAGCGATGATGGGCCGGATGGCGTGAACCTCCATGACTGGGATGGCGATGGTGATGTGGACCTGTTGGTCAATTACGAGGAGGGACGGTACAGCCGGCTCTACTTCAACCCGGGCCGTAAAGCCTTGCGCGAGAATTGGAACGATTACATCGAGTTCCAGCATGGCCCCTGTGAGGACTCCGGGATTGGTGATCTCGATAACGATGGGGATATCGATTACGTCGCCAACGGTGGCTGGGTCTATTTCAATCCAGGCAAGAGCCGTCTACGGGATCCGGCCAACTGGACCAAGATGACCCTATTTGATCAGGAACAACGGGTCCCTACGGTGGCCGATCTCAATGGGGATGGACTGAACGATCTGATCGTGGGGGCCCAGCGCTGGTACCAGCAGCCGGTGACCGGGAAGCACAACCCGAACAACTGGGTTGAGCATACGATTGGCAAGAACCGCTGGCCCATGAACTGCATCCTGCATGATGTGGATGGGGATGGGGATGCGGATCTGGTGGTGCCGGACCGAGGTGTCGAGACGTGTTGGTACGTCAACCCGGGGCTGCAGCAGATTGACGGTCCCTGGCAGCGGAAACAGCTCCACCCACACACCGAACCGATGTTCATGGCTGTGGGAGATCTCAATGGCGACTCGCTCGAAGATTTTGTCATCACCGGGGGGAGCAAGGGGAAACAGGCCCGGCAACTGATCATCCTGCTGCGGACCAATCGGGCCGGGGACCCGAACTTCAAAATGGTCTTGCTCGATCAGCCATTGGGCAGCTTTCCCAAGGGTGTAGCCATTGCCGACCTGGACAGCGATCCGAGCCGCCGGGAAATCTGGGTGGTCCCCCGACAGGGAGATATTTGGAGGGCGACCTACTTGGGCAATGCCGAGCAGGCTGAGAACTGGCGGGTGATGCCGATCCGGTTGCCGGGAGCGTCTACCCGAAAAAAAATGGACAATGCGTACCTGGCCGATCTGGATGGTGATGGCGACCAGGACATCGTCACGACCGAAGAGAACGGTGGTTGGGGTGTGATCTGGTTTGAAAATCCAGGTACCACGGGCCGGCGCCACCCCTAAATGGCAGAGCGAGTCATTTGACAACGACGAAAATGAACCTTCCGCCTACCTGTTGATCAATGGAATCTGTTCTCGGGCATTGGCCTTGCCGACTCCGCTGTTAAAATAAGGCTCCTGCCTCCCCTCCTTGCCCAAGTTCGTTTGAGTTGTTTTTGATGGGTTCCATGCCAGCTAACCATAACGGTGAGAGCCAAGTTCAGAAAGAGATGGGCTCCTCGGAGCGCGCGCAACGATTCTATGATCAACAGATGCGCGACTCTCTCAACGGTACGATGGTCGAATTGATCCAACGACAAGAGATGGTCTTCGTAGCAACGGCCGATGCCGAGGGCAATTGTGACTGTTCACCTCGCTTTGGTAAGCCAGGTTTTGTTCGGGTCATCGACGAGCAGACACTGACCTATCCCGAGTTTCGCGGAAATGGCGTGTTTGCCAGCCTTGGCAACATCCTGGAAAACCCCCATATAGGACTCGTGTTTCTTGATTTTTTTGACACGACAGTCGGTCTGCATGTCAACGGCAGGGCCCAGAGTTACCCGGTCGATGCCTTGCCTTTGAGCTTGGACCGTAATTTGTCGCCGGATGAAATGAAACACTCGCGTTTGATCGAGCGGTGGGTGGTGATTACGGTCGAAGAAGCATACATCCATTGCTCGAAGCATGTGCCTCTGCTGAAGAAGTTGGGCAAGCCGATTGATTGGGGAACCGACGATCCGATTGCCAAATCGAACGATTACTTCGAAAAGGACTCGGTGTCACAAAAGCAGATTCGTCCCTAACTTACAGGGCCAATGGGGCATATTGCGAAGCGACCATGGCGCGAAAAGTTGAGTGCCAACGGTTCGCTTAACCAGAGCAGGGCGGCTCCTGGCCGGTTAACTGGAAGGCCTGTCCTGCGGTTCGCACCATTCGTTTTTAGTTTAGATGCTTCCGTTCTGGTCGCGGATTCGCCATGGACCTTCTGATTTTTCCCAACCAGTTATTTCAGTCACACCCCGGGTTTCGATTGAATCCGGATCGTGTCGTCCTGATCGAAGACAGCCTTTTCTTTGGAGATGATCGCTACCCTCTCCAGTTCCACCAGCAAAAACTCTGGTTGCATCGAGTCACCATGAAGCGGTATGAAGCGTTTCTCCAGCAACAGGGTTACGCAACCTGTTATCTCGAGTACGACCCGCAACCCCATTCACTGGCGAACCATCTGGAGAGCTTGCTGAAATCTGAACCGTCGGACGACTCCCGCTGGTTTGTGGTGGAGCCATCCGATTTCATTCTGGAAAAAAGGCTTGCCAACATCAGTCGCCTCCTGGGGGTCGAGCTAGGGTATTTGGAAAACCCGGGCTTTCTGAATACCCCGGGACAAAACCGAGAGTATCGTGACTCCCGCTCTCGCTGGTTTATGGGCGACTTCTACAAGTGGCAGCGCCGTCGCCTGAACTTGCTGATGGACGGAGATCAGCCTTTGGGAGGTCAATGGAGTTATGATCACGATAACCGAAAAAAAATTCCTCGTGCCCTGTTGGGTGAAATTCCCGTCTTGCCTCAACCGAGAACCTGTCCTGAAGGTGAGGCGGCCAAGCAGTATGTTTACAAACGATTTGCCGACAACCCCGGCTCGCTGGATCGGTTGTATTACCCGACGTCACACACCTCGGCAAAACATTGGTTGAAAGTGTTTCTGGCCAAGCGGCTTGGCCACTTTGGGGACTATGAAGATGCGATCCTGAAAGATGAGTCATGGCTCTGGCACAGCGTACTGACTCCCAGCCTCAATATTGGTCTACTCACACCACAGGACATTATTCGCGCCACGATGCGTCATGCAGAGCGACATGAAGTGGCCCTAAACTCTCTGGAAGGTTTCCTGCGGCAGGTGATCGGTTGGCGAGAATTTATGCGTGCCACATATCAGGATTTGGGTGTTCAGATGCGAACTGCAAATCATTGGCAGCATCATGGCCAGATGCCGGCAGCCTTTTACGATGCCAGCTCGGGAATTTTACCCGTTGATAACGCGATCGAGCGGGTTTTGCAGACTGGCTATTGTCATCATATTGAGCGGCTGATGGTGCTAGGTGGATTCTTCTTCTTGTGTGAAATCTGTCCCACTGCCATCTACCGCTGGTTCATGGAGCTATTTGTCGACAGTTATGATTGGGTGATGGTTCCCAACGTCTACGCCATGAGCCAGGATGCGGCTGGCGGACTGATCACGACCAAACCTTACTTCTCCGGCTCCTCCTACATTCGACGGATGAGTCACTACTCAGCCGGTCCCTGGTGTGAAACTTGGGACGGTTTGTATTGGCGATGGATCCAGAAGAACTCCACGGTACTCGGCCGGAATCCACGTTGGGCCATGATGTGCCGCCAAGTCGAGAAAATGGGACATGACAAATTGCAAACTCATGTTGCCAACGCCGAAAACTTCCTTACCACGCTTCGTCCGACTTAGCTTGCCGACCGCCGCTTCGGGGATGGAAAAAAGGTCCGGCTGGTCCGAAGTGGTTGGGAAACGGACTCAGCCGGATCGGAGATGTCGTACGAGGCACCGCGCCAAAAAGGAGGGTTTGGGTGAAAGCCGGATGGTAAAACAGCGCCAGCCTAGATACCAGTGCCACCCCAACGCCTCGGCCGGTTCTACCAGAGAGGCGAGTTCGGTTGGTAAACCAAAACGAAACAGTCGCCACGCGGACGACAGTTTTGGCATCCGCAACACGACTCGACCCTCTTCAAAATCGACTTTCAACGTCACTTTTGGCCCCGTTGCCCGAATCGTTCCGTCGATCCTCACTGGCGGTCGGCCTGTTTATCGGCCGTGGT
>JAYZCF010000250.1:0-7507 GCA_036338455.1 Planctomycetota bacterium | reverse complement strand
GACCAGAACGTTCGTGACAATCAATACCTGGTCATTGCACCGACCCTGCATTGCGGATTCACCCGCGCCACCGAACAGACGATGGTCGGGGAATTGAACGTGGGGGACGCGAGATTTAATCATGACGAACTGGTGTACGGCTGGTTCGACGCCAAGCTAAAAGCGGACAATGCACCAGTCAATATGCCGCGGGTTCGGTACTACACGATGGGCAGCAATCGTTGGCAAACCTCCGAAACCTGGCCGCCGGCGGGGGTCGAAATGACACCGTTCTTTTTGAACAGTGAAGGTTCTGCCAACACACTCAACGGGGACGGTCGGCTTTCTCGTCGACTCCCGGGAAAAAAGGATCAGCCCGACACATTCGAATACGATCCCCAGAATCCCGTCACGAGTTACGGAGGCAACGTCTGCTGCACGGGCAACGCCATCAAAGCGGGATCCTTTGACCAGAGAACCCTCGAATTGCGCGACGATATCTTGGTCTACACCAGTGAACCATTGCGGGAAGGGGTCGAGGTCAGCGGATTTATCGAGGCGACCCTCTATGTATCTTCGGATGCCAAGGACACCGATTTCACCATCAAGTTAATCGACGTCTACCCCGACGGCCGCGCTTTCAACCTTGACGAGACGATCCAGCGGGTGCGCTATCGGGAAGGCTACGACAAGGAAGTCTTCATGGAGCCAGGTAAAGTCTACGAACTGAACGTTTCACCGATGTCCACGAGTAATTACTTTGCCAAAGGACATTCGATTCGGATTGAGGTCTCCAGCAGCAACTTCCCTCGCTTCGCACGGAATCTCAATACGGGCGGCAACAATTTTGATGAAGCCAAGGGCGTCGTTGCCCGCAACCAGATTCACCACTCAGACAAGTACCCATCCCAAATTCGGTTGCCAATCGTTCAAGAAAAAAAATAAGCACACATCAACCCACTTCAGAATGGAAGCCATGTTCCGCTATTTATTACAGGCAATCACGATCATTGGCTTGCAATGCCTGGCCCTGATCGGATGGGCCCAAGAACCGCAAGTCGAACGACTCTGGCCCGACGGCGCACCGGGCGCTTTGGGGCAAGAAGAGAAAGATCGCCCGACACTGATTTGCTATCCAGCCTCACCAGAAACTTCCAACGGAACAGCCGTTGTGATCTGCCCCGGTGGCGGCTACGGCCATTTAGCCATGGAACACGAGGGACATGAAGTAGCTCGCTGGCTGAACGAGAACGGCATTTCGGCTTTTATCTGTGATTATCGCCACCGAAACAAAGGTTACGGGCATCCGGCGCCGCTGCAAGATGTGCAGCGGGCGATCGCTATCGTTCGGAGTCGATCCGAACCGTGGAATATCCGAAAAAACCAGATAGGCGTGCTCGGATTTTCCGCCGGAGGACATCTCGCTTCCACGGCGGCAACCCATTTCGAACAAGGGGATCCCCAAGCCGCAGATCCGGTGGATCGAGTTTCCACTCGCCCTGATTTCGCAGTCCTCTGCTACCCAGTCATCGCCTTCGGTGAACCATTCACCCATCGGGGGTCACAAAGAAATCTGCTTGGCAAGAACCCGGATGCAAAACTGCTGAAATCACTTTCCAACGAAAAACAGGTTTCACCCCAGACCCCACCCTGCTTCCTTTGGCACACAACAGCCGATACGGGCGTGTTACCGGAAAACAGCATCCGTTTTTACCAGGCGCTGGTGGAGAACGGCGTACCCGCCGAGTTACATCTTTACGAGAAAGGGCGACACGGTCTTGGCTTGGCAAAAAATGTACCGGGGGCATCCAATTGGCCCGATGAATTGATCGAATGGCTCGGCCATCACGGCTGGCTCAACCCACCCGAAAAAAGAGCGGCGAGAAAAACGACGGGAGTGCCCTCTGCGGGGAACCCGGACGGGGCAAGCAAGGATTAACGACCGGACTCGGGCGATGGTTTCGTCGGTGGCTTGCCTTTCTCCTCTTGGCCATCGTTCAAGTCGGATTCGAATCCCTTGCCGTTGTTGAACATCTGCAGAAACGTATCGATTTCCGCTGCCTCGATCGTCCCGTTCCCGTTGTAGTCAGCATGCCCGACATAGAGCGAGACGGAACCCGGCGGGAGCTCGTCCTCGGTAATGTCCCCATCCCCGTTCTTGTCGAATTCCCTGATCTTGGCGAACATCGCCGGCATGAAAATTCCCGGACGGGAACCGACGTCACCGGTTGGCTTGAATTCAACGCGATACCGCTGAACCACCTCCGTACAGAATTTCTCGGCATCGTCGCAGACCGTGTAGGACAATTCGACCTCCATTGGACCCTTCGAATCACCTCGCGCCATGTCGACCAGGAACTGTCGCGGGTCGACATCCGCATCCGCTTCGACTACGGGGCCAAACATCTCCAGCGGGTCGGCCGCCGCGCCAGGAGGGATCTCGAGGGTCAACTTCACTTTGCCCGCCCGGTTGTTCCAATGGACCTGGTAGAGCGGGTCGAGGTAGACGGCCAAATACAATTTCCCGTCGGCCGCATTCCCCAGTAACCCGGGGGTCGCCTCGGCCCGCAATTTGGCAAAGTAAGGGAAGCCTCCATCGTCAACCGGCTCCACGATCAGCGGGGCGAGGCCAGAGGGCAAGGCGACCCGGGGCACGACCCCACTGGCAATCCTGCGGTTCTCCAAGGTAAACCCGGCCTGTAACGCATCGACCTGCGTGACGGTTTCAGACGGACCCACCAGTTCTGCCAGGTCTTCCCGCAGAACCTGGGGGTTACTCCAAAACCGTTTGCGAACAATCTTGCCCTGCGGGTCCAGGATAAACTCACCATTGGGCGCCCCGCCAAACGCCTGTTTGAAGGAATTATTCATGTCGTCACAGATCCAGGGGATCTCGGTCTTCAGCCGGCGTTTCGCTTCCTGCACATGTCGCAACCGTTCCTCCAAGGTGAATGCGGACACAAAATTGTTGATCTCAGGGTGTTGGACATTCTTGTAAATGTAGTAAAAGCGAACTTTATCCCGGTAGTCGTGGTACACCGTTTCCAAACTGGAAACGTTTCTCAGAAACGGCGGTCATGTCAGGCAACCGAAGACCAAGACGGCGTATTGCCCCTTCAGCTGTTCCAGGTCCAATGGTTGTCCCTGCTCGTCGAAGGCCGAAACCGCGGGAATCGCCTCCCCAACCCGAGGTTCTTTTTCGGCAAAATCCCGGTTGTACTTGTCGGCAAACTCGATCATTGGTTTCGACTTTTCAGCCGACTCCGCCCCGCCCGCTGCCGGTTCGGACATCAGCTTATGCTGAAGTTCCTTGATCTGCTCCATCCGCTTGGCAAATTCCGACCGCGACAAGTTGCCATCGGAATCCGCATCAAGGGCCGCCATCAATTCCTTGACATGCGTGAACTCGGGAAGCTTCTCCTTGAGATACTTACCCAGTTCACGCTTCGATATCTTCTGGTTGCGATTTCGATCGGCCGCTTCAAACGCACCCTCCTGCTGGGCCATCAAAGGCCCCGACGGCCCCAACACCATCCAGCAGGCGAACACGGAGAAAATCAACTTGGTTGAACGAGACAATCGACACTCCCCTGAAAGAAACCGGTACCCCCTTTTAGTGTACGTGATCCGCCGAGTCACCACACCGGGGTCCCTCAATTCGCCCCTGGGTTAAGTAATCCAGGCAACCATCGAGGCAGAGCCAGGACCGTTCCTTTCCTACCCCTCACCGGGCACAGCGGCCCTCGACAAACTGGTGAAGAGATTTGACCTTGCGCCCTGGACGACCCGTTTCCACGCTTCTCACCCAGTTTCTCACTGGAGGGCCTAACCTGCCGGGTGACTCTCCCTTAAAATCGGGCGTTGCTATATGTTACTTTTGCCGCTGACAGGACTGCCTCCAACCGTTAAGTGTCCGTGACCGATTCTCACCCCAACACGTCCATCCTGAGCCAGTTCGAGGCGCCATGGCGTCGACTCGACCTGCGTCCCTCGTCACCGGGGGTCCTCGAGCAGCTTTTTCAGCGCCTGTCTCGGCTCCCTCGATTTGTTTATCTCGACAGCTCCATCAACACGCAGTCTTCCGAGGGCCATTCGTTGGGTCGTTACTCCTTCCTGGCGGCCGAGCCAATCGAATGGTACGAATTGCAAACGGATTGCCCAAAACCTTTCGCCCCGCTGCGAGAGGCAGTGGCCCGTTACACAGCATCCCGTCTACCTGAACTGCCTCCATTCCAGGGCGGCCTGGCCGGTTTATTCTCCTACGATCTGAACCGGTCTCTCGAGCCCATCCAGCCACCCGAAAACGATCCGTTTCAACTGCCACTGATTGCGATGGGGCTGTACGACGTCGTCATCGCCATCGACCATGTTGAAGATACGATCCATCTCGTTTCGCAAGGCTGGCCCGAAACCGACCCGGATAAACGACAAGACCAAGCCCGTCGGCGATTGCAATATTTTATGGAAATCGCAACAACGAACCGCGCGAACGGTGAGCCAGCAACCTCGCCAACGTTGACCAACGTCCCCAGACAAAAACCTGATCGCGCTTTCCCTCTGGCGGGGCACCCTGGACTGTTTAGTAATTTTTCACAAACCGACTATCTGTCAGCGGTAAAAAAGTGCATTGACTACATCTACCGCGGCGACGTCTTTCAGGTCAACCTGGCCCAGCAACTGTTGGCCCCAGCGACACTGTCTGCGAGTGAACTGTATCTGAAAATGCGATCGGTCAATCCCGCCCCTTTCTCCGCCTATTTCGATTTAGGGACGACGCAGATCATCAGTGCCTCACCGGAAAGATTCCTCCAGGTCCGTGAGGGTGTGGCCGAAACACGCCCCATCAAGGGAACGCGACCAAGAACCCGTTATCCCGAGGTTGATATAAACATGGCCCAACAACTGAGGGAAAGTGAGAAAGACCGTTCCGAAAATGTGATGATTGTCGACCTGATGCGGAATGACCTGTCCCGGGTTTGCCAACCGGATTCGGTTCAGGTGAGCCAATGTTGTGAACTCGAAACATACCAGAGTGTACTGCACCTGGTTTCAGCTGTACGTGGCAGGTTGAGGCCCCAATGCGACCTGTTTGACCTGCTGAAAGCCACCTTTCCAGGCGGCTCGATTACCGGGGCCCCCAAGGTGCGGGCAATGCAGATCATTCAGGAACTTGAGCCAACGGCCCGCGGAGCGTATTGTGGGTCCCTCGGGTATATTGGTACCGATGGCAACATGGATTTGAATATCTTGATCCGCACGATCACGGCCCACGGAGGTTGGTGGCAAATACCGGTAGGAGGAGGGATCGTCAGCCAATCCGACCCAGAGGAAGAATATCGTGAAACCTGGACCAAGGCAGCAAGTATGTTGAAGGCAGTCGGGTTATGATCCTTGTAATCGACAACTACGATAGCTTCGTATTCAATCTGGCCCGGTATGTTCAGCAACTGGTTCCGAAAGCCAGCGTCGTTGTTCGCCGAAATGACGAACTGGACATCCCCACCGTCGAACAGATGGAACCCGAGGCGATCATCATCTCGCCAGGCCCTTGCGGACCGCAGCAAGCCAACCAGACTCCAGCCGTCGTAGAGCACTTTTCCGGCCAGACCCCGATGCTGGGAGTCTGTCTTGGCCACCAGGTAATCGCCGCCCGTTTTGGAGCCGAGGTGGTCCCCTCCGGACAGCCGATGCACGGCAGGAGCAGTTCCGTTTTTCATGACGGGCACCCGGTATTTGACCAAATCCCATCCCCGTTTACGGCGGGCCGATATCACTCGCTGATCATCGAGCCTGCCAGCTTGCCAGACTGTCTATCGGTCATTGCCCGCACCGAAGACGGGACCATCATGGCGATTGCCCATCGTGAGTTACCCATCATCGGTTATCAATTCCACCCCGAGTCGGTTTTGACGCCCGAGGGCTACCCTTTGCTCCGGAATTTCCTCCGTTTAGCCGGACTCGATTTGCCGCAACAAAAATTCAAGTTGAGTCCGCCCACCCAAACGAGGTTATCTACGGCATGATCCTTGAATCGATTGTCACAACCCGCTCTCGCTCCGGCGAGACCAATCTCGCACCCATGGGACCCGTGTTCGACGGCAAACAGGATCGTTTTGAACTGCGACCGTTTGCGGGCTCACAAACCTTGGCCAACCTGGAGGAGACGCGGCAAGGCGTACTGCACGTGACTGACGATGTGGATCTCTTTGCCAAAGCTGTGACAGGCGAACTGGATCCGCTACCACCATTGATCGATGCTACGTGCGTCGAGGGACACATCTTGGCCAACACCTGTCGTTGGTACGAGTTCAAAGTGACCTTCATCCAGCCCAGCAGTCATCGAACCTCGGTTCACTGCCAAGTCGTCCACTCGGGACGAAAACGCGATTTTTGTGGTTTTAACCGAGCCAAGGCGATGATCATCGAAGCGGCGATCCTGGCGACCCGCACCGATTTTCTGCCACTCGAGGAAATCCTCGCTCAATTCAGGCATTTTGAAAACATCATTGGAAAAACGGGGGGGCAGAGCGAGCGTGAGGCTTTCGAACGATTGCAGAACTACGTAAGCTCCAAGTCCGCCACATCCGCGGCCGGACTTCCAGCTTCACCGGCCCAAGCAGCCCTCTCCCATCCACGCAAATCGGATTGAAACATCGTGAATCGAATCGTTACAGTCTCTGCCCCTAGCCGTTTACATTTTGGGCTGTACTCGGTCGGTCAACAGGAACGTAAGTTTGGCGGTATCGGTTTGATGATCAAGGATCCGAGACACATTATAGAGATTACCGAGATCGATCCTGGCCAGGCTCCAGTCTTGCCCGGCTCGACAGTCACCGACGCATGGGTTGAAAAATGGCGGCAAGGATTCGCAGGCAATCTTCCAGAACGGTTTGACCCCAACCGGATTCACGTCACCATTGGCTCCGACCATCTCTCCCCACTTCCGCGGCATGTCGGCCTCGGTTCCGGGACCCAGCTCGCTTTCGGGACCGCGGTCGGACTCTCCACCTTTTTCCAACAAACGATCCCCTCGCCAGGGGAAATTGCCGCGGTAATGGGTAGGGCAGGGCGGTCGGCCATTGGCAGCTACGGTTTTTTTCAAGGCGGTTTTCTGGTCGATCGCGGAATTGGCCAAGATGACACCATTGCCCCCCTCGACCTGAGGCTGGAGTTCCCTCACCAATGGCCCATAGTGCTGGCGTTACCAGTCGATCAACAGGGATTGAGTGGCCATCCGGAAACTAAAGCCTTTCAGCAAATCCAACCAACCTCGCCCAATTGCCGCCATAAGATGATTGAACGGGTCCGAGGTGAAATTGTGCCCGCCCTGGCGTCCTCCGATTACGATTCCTTTGCGGAAGCCCTGTATGAATACGGCTACGGCGCGGGGGATCACTTTTCGGGAATCCAGGATGGCCCCTACAATGGCCCCGCGGCAACGAGGATGGTCCGCAAAATACGGGAACTGGGTGTCGCCGCGACGGGGCAAAGCTCTTGGGGACCTTGTATTTTTGCCATCGCCCGCGAC
>JAYZCF010000249.1:0-27987 GCA_036338455.1 Planctomycetota bacterium | reverse complement strand
TGTTTTGCGATACCAGGAACCGTTCTATTTTCTGTTTGCATTGTTTACGGAAGGATGTCGGGAAGTAATGAAATCGTGGCAGTTAAATCGCTCGGCATCTCACCGAACAAGGTCATCTTTCCCGGCCTCGTGATCGCGGTGATCTTAAGCCTATTTACCGTCTACCTGAACGATCTCGCTGTCTCTTGGGGGCGTACGGGTATTTACCGCGTGATTCTTAATTCCTCTTCGAAGACGATTTATTCGGTGCTCGGTTCGCACGGGTCTTTCAACAAGGGGCCTCTCTCTATTTGGGTCGATGGCGTTTCCGGTGATACGTTGCTGCGGCCCCATATTGAAAGACACGATAACAACGAAGAAAACCGGATCGTCATTCGGGCCGAGCAGGCCAAAATCCGTGTCGATGTCGAAAGAAATGCCCTTGTTTTTCGACTTGAAAATGGATGGATCGAGCAGGGAAACAATTTGCGTCTCTACATCGATCAAAAAGACATCGATCTTCCCCTGGGCGACGTCACCAAAAAAACAGGGAGTGGCCGCAGTCCATCCAACCTCCCTTTAAGGGAAATGTCATCGGAACTTGTTCATCAAAATCAGCGAATCGAGGACCAGCAGAAACAACTGGCGATTCAGGCAGCGTTCCAGATGGTTGGAGGAAACGTAATCGGCATCAGCCAGCCAAACTGGCATTCGGCCGTTCACGAATTGGACCAGTGGGTCTATCGGAAACACCGACTGCAAACCGAGCCATGGCGCCGTTGGGCGAACGGCTTCAGCTGCCTCTGTTTCATCATTGTGGGGGCTCCACTGGCAATCTATATGCGGAAAAGTGATTTTTGGACCATCTTTGCTGTCTGCTTTATCCCGATCCTGTTAGCCTACTACCCACTCTTGATGTTTGGAGTGGAGAAATCGAAGTCCGGGGCTCTGCCACCCTTTTCTGTCTGGACAGGGAATCTCGTGATGGTCGGTGTCGGCATTTGGCTGATCCGAAAAGTAGGGCGAACGTAAGGAATACCCCGCGATATGCTGGGAGGTCAAAGCGGCCACCATCGCCCTGTCCCCCTGATTTACGCGAACTGCCCGTTCAGCCGAAACGCTAGGGAAGCTCTTCCCTTGTCCGCGCAGCAGATGCCCCCGTAAAAACGCGGCCCTAAAACCGCTGGCGGAAAGAGTGAGAGCAGATCCGCCGGTCACGAAAAAGCCCCCTGATTGGCGTTGCGATCAATCGTAGGTCTTTGTAAATTTTTCAGGCTTTTGAGAAAACGAATATGAAGACCTCAAGAAAAAACAGTAACGACTCGGGAAGAATCGACCTGATGAAATCAGTCTGTCGATCGGTCTGGAATTCCCCCGTACTGGCCAATCACAAAATTCGTTCTCAGATGTATTTTGGCGTCACCCTCCTGGTGATCATCATCGCCGCCCTTGCGGCGGCGAGCCTGCTCGGATCGCTTAAATTCCGCAACGTTACCAAGAGCATTCGCAGCCGAGTGATTGAATTGCCACTGGCCGCCCAATTGAGCCTCGCGGTGGACAATTTGAGATCCGATGTGGACACCAGCCCACCGATGTCCATGGTTGCCTACCCCAGCGTTTCCAATGGGATCCGAAGTTCGGGCATCCAAACAAAATTACACCATGTCGAAACGGCGCTGGAGGACTACAAGTACCAACTGGAAAACTCAGAATCCCGCAATACGATGATCGGAGATACCAGTGAGGAACTCGCCTCGGTGGACGTGATTGACCAAGCCATTACAGAATTTGAACAAATCATCAGTAGCCAGGACTTTATATTTGAACCGGCCAGTGCAACCCCCGAGCTGGAAGACTTGATCCAGACCATGAGGGATGAAATCAGTGGGTTACCGGAGTTGATGCGGCAACGAATGGATGATTTTTCCATTCGTGTCCGGGCCGAGTATTACACATGGATGGCGCTTACAGGCCTCTCCACCAGCGGTGCGTTTTTATTACTCTTTGTGCTGTATCAGCGATTCAAGTGTCGAATTTTCCAGCCGCTGGAAACGCTGTTGCGAGGCTCAAGGATCGTGGCAGGTGGTAATTACGATTACCGTATCGAGCTCAACACGGATGATGAGGTGGCCGAACTCGCTGGTGCCTTAAATGCCATGACTGAAAATTTCCAGGAGATCAAAAACAATCTCAACCACCAGGTCCGAGCGCGTACCAAAGAAGTTGTTCGGAGTGAGAAAATGGCGAGTGTCGGATTCCTCGCCGCTGGTGTTGCCCACGAAATAAACAATCCACTCGCCAGTATCGCCTGGAGTGCTGAGTCACTCGAGACGCGGATCTACGACATCCTTAACCCGCAGGGCGAAGTTGACGAACAGCAACAACTTGAGCAAATCGATGACATGAAAAAATATCTGCAACGAATCCAGGATGAAGCATTTCGTTGCAAGGAAATCACGTCCGCATTACTCGATTTCTCAAGGATGGGAGACACCCAAAAGAAGACGGCCAATCTTTCGGAAATCGTTCAAACCGTGATCGAAATGGTGCGCCCACTCAGTAAGTACCGGGATCGCACCATCGAATTCGAACGAGATGCCACCTTGCAGGCGCAAGTCAATTCTCAAGAAATCAAGCAGGTTGTTCTCAATCTGATTACCAACGCTCTCGATAGCGTCAACAGCGGGGGGCATGTTCAAATCAAACTGTCTCGCCGAAACGACCAAGCAGTGCTTAAAGTGTCGGATGACGGTTGTGGAATGACAGCCGAAGTCATGCAACACCTATTCGAACCTTTTTTTACCCGTCGCCGTGACGGGCAGGGGACCGGGTTGGGTCTCTCTATTACCTACCAGATTATCCAAGAACACGGTGGCAACATAGCGCCTCACAGCGCTGGCCCCGGCCTCGGATCTACCTTTACTGTCAGTTTGCCCATCAAAAGCCATGAACAAAAAAGAAACATCGCAATCGCAGCCTAAAAGCTTGAAGGTCCTTTTCGCCGATGATGAAAGTCACCTGCAAGACCTGATCGCGGCCGAGTTGCCCCGCATGGGGCATACGGTCACTGTCTGCCCGGACGGCTCGACTGCCGTTGCGGCCCTGGAATCGGAACGGTTTGACTGCCTGATTGTCGACCTCGATATGCCGGGACTCAACGGAATCGATGTCATCGCGCGGGCCAAGGAGCTATCACCGGGTACTGAAGCGATCATCCTGACGGGCAAAGGATCGACAGAAACGGCTATTTCAGCCCTGCGATTAGGAGCCTTTGATTACCTGCACAAGCCCTGCAAGCTGACCGATCTCAATTCATTGTTGAAGCGGGTCGCCACGCGAATCGAACTAAATCACAAAGTCTTTGCACTGACGCGCCGGTTAATTCGGGTCGAAGGGCAACCGACCATGATTGGCAGCGATCGCTCGATGCAACGGGTCAAGGCGCTGATAGAAAAAGTAGCGCCGACCGATTCCACGGTATTGATCCTGGGTGAGACGGGAACCGGTAAAGAACTGGCAGCCCGAGCCGTGCATGACAATAGCCTGCGTTCGGAAAACCCGTTTATCGCGATTAACTGCGGCGCCCTACCGGAAAACCTGATCGAAAGTGAACTGTTTGGGCACCGCAAAGGCGCTTTCACGGGGGCAGACGAACACCGGCAAGGTTTGTTTGAAGTTGCCGACTCCGGGACCTTGTTTCTGGATGAGGTTGGTGAATTGCCCAAAGCTACCCAATCCAAACTGTTGCGTGTCCTCGAATGTGGTGAAATCCGCCGCGTCGGTGATAACCAGCCGTTCAAAGTTGATGTTCGTATCGTCTGCGCTACGCACCGGGATTTGCCAAAAATGACTGGCGAAGGAACGTTTCGACAGGACTTGATGTACCGGATCAATACGTTTGAAATCCGGCTGCCTCCCTTGCGCGATCGAATTGAAGACATTCCTGCCATCGCGCGCCATTTATTGGCAAGATTTCGCAGCGAGCCACTCCCTGCCAACCCGTTTAACGAGGAGGCACTCGACCGCATGTGCAACTACGGCTGGCCTGGCAACATTCGGGAATTGGCCAACGTCGTCGAACACGCCGCAATCCTGAGTGACAAGCTGCCGATTACGGCCCGCGACCTGCCACACCATTTCGGCAGCCGATCTGTCGCAAGGTCTGTGTCCATGAATGGCGCCACACTAAAACAGATTGAAATGCAGGCGATCCACTCCGCTTTGGAACAGACAGGCGGCAACAAAACAGCGGCCGCCAACCAACTCGGGATCAGCCTCAAGACGCTTTACAACAAGTTGAATCAAGACGCGATCAAACGCGCGGCCTAAGGCTTCCGCTCGCTCGGGTCATCTGATACCGGCATAGGCCGCCTCTTCTCGGTTGTTTTCCCCCTCCGTGCCAAACTTGCTGACTTCAATTTGCAAGCTGCAGGGGTACAATGGCATTGAACATTACCCAGTGGATTTCTCCGAGTCATCATGCCGTACCTGTTGCGACAATCGGTTTTCTTCTGCCTCGTTTTTTGGGCGATCCTGTCCTCTGCCCGAGCACAGTCCGTTAGCAGCACCGAGCGTCTTTCCTTCAACCGGCAGGTTCGACCCATTTTGTCGAACCACTGTTTTCAATGTCACGGGCCGGATGAGGAGTCACGAGCCACCGATCTACGGCTGGATCTGAAAGCAAGTGCCATGGGTGACCTCGGTGGTTATCGGGCGGTTGTTCCAGGACATGTTGACCAGAGTGAACTGATTAGCAGAATCCAACATATGGATCCCGATCAAAAGATGCCCCCGATCGATACCGGAAAACGGCTCACCGACCGGGAGATCCAAACCCTCACCCAGTGGATCGAACAAGGTGCGGAGTGGCCTGAGTTCTGGGCATATCAACCCTTTCCGAAGCATCCAGCTCCTTCCACCGAAGCAGATTCAGGCTGGGGTAACGGCTGGATCGATGCATGGGTCTTGCGGGGTTTGGCTCGCCAAGGGTTACAACCATCACGACGGACGGATCCTACGACTCTGATTCGGCGATTGCATTTTGATTTGACCGGCTTGCCACCCAACCCGGAACAAGTCCGCGCTTTCCTCAAGAATCCATCCGAGGAGACCTATCAGCAGGTCGTCGACCAACTGCTCGCCTCTCCCCACTATGGTGAGCGGATGGCCATGTATTGGCTGGATCTCGTCCGATATGCAGACACCGTGGGCTACCACGGTGACCAGGACCACAATATCGCGCCGTATCGGAGCTGGGTCATCGACGCCTTCAACCGGAATATGCCTTTCGACCAATTCACGCAGGAACAATTGGCCGGCGATCTGCTACCTGACCCGACGTTACAGCAGCAGATTGCAACCGGTTACAACCGCTTGTTGCAAACCACCCACGAAGGTGGCTTGCAACCGAAAGAGTACCGAGCCATCTACGCCGCGGATCGGGTACGAAATGTTAGCTCCGTTTGGATGGGAGGCACGCTTGGCTGCGCCCAATGCCACGATCATAAGTACGATCCCTACACGTCCAAGGACTTTTACGCGATGTCCGCATTCTTTGCGGACATCGATGATGAGCAACACTTCAAGGTGGGAACCAATGCCCTTCCTACCAGGCGCCCCCCGGAGCTCTTGGTCATCGGCAAAAAGGATCGACGAATACTGGATGAATTATCAGCCAAGGTGCGCAGCGCCGAACAGGAGCGAAAATCCTTGGAAGCCAAGGCCAAAACGCTGGAAGGAAATGATCGCGATGCGGCCCAACAAGAACTCGATTCGCTCAACGCGCAGATTAAGTCATGGCAAGACGAACTCAGGAAAACCGAATCCCGCGGCCAGTGGACCATGGTGACACGGGCGCTATCCAAGCCTCGCATCTCTCGCGTCCTTCCCCGCGGAAACTGGCTCGACGAAACAGGCCCCGAAGTTCAACCCGCGGTTCCCGAGTTCCTAGAGTCGATCGAACTCGATCGTCGCGCAAACCGCCTCGATCTGGCAGAATGGTTAACCAATACAGAGCAGCTGAGCGGCAAACTAACTGCCCGAGTCTTGGCCAATCGAATCTGGTTCCTGTTGATGGGCAGCGGCGTCTCCCCGTCGCTGGACGATTTTGGCGGCCAAGGTAAACCGCCGGCCAACCCTGAACTACTCGACAACTTGGCCTGGGAATTGATAGAAAACAACTGGGATATCAAGGAGTTAATCCGAAAGATTGTCACCAGCGAAACATATCGACAATCCTCAATAACATCAGCCCAGCAGAGAGAAAAAGACCCCTACAACCAGCTTTTCGGTCGACAGGACCGTTACCGCTTGCCGGCAGAAACCGTTCGCGATACCGTCCTGTCAGTCAGTGGCCTGCTTAACTCGCAGGAAATCGGAGGACGCAGTGCCAAACCTTTCCAGCCGGAGGGCTATTATCAACACCTCAATTTCCCTGCCCGAAAGTATCAGCCGCATGTCGACCAGCGACAGTGGCGACGCGGACTCTATATACACTGGCAACGACAATTTCTTCACCCTACCTTGAAATCACTCGACGCTCCCAGCCGAGAGGAATGCACCGCGGAACGCCCTAGGTCCAATACACCGTTGGCGGCACTGGCGTTGTTGAACGATCCCTCGTTCCTCGCCGCAGCCCAGGTGTTCGCTCAGCGAATCCTTACAGAAACAAAAGGAGATATTCGGACCGGGGTCGAATATGCATTTGAAGCGGCCACGTCCCGTCAACCCGATGAGGACGAAGCCAGGATTCTGGAACAACTGTTCCGTCAAAGCCTCTTGGAATACCAATCAGACCCGACTGCCGTCAAGAATCTTTTGAGCCGCTCCTTGATCCAGCCTCCGGAAACGGCCGACGATGCCGAGCTTGCTGCCTGGGTCACGGTGGCGCGAGCCTTGTTGAACCTCGATGAAACCATCACTCGTAACTGAGCCATGAACTGTCCTATCGACAAACAATCCGAAACCATTAACAAGGTCAACCGACGGACTTTCCTGACCCGTGGCGGCGTTGGGCTCGGCTCGGCCGCGCTCTGCTCCTTACTGTCTGCTGACGCATCTGCACGGCCCGGTACCTTAGTGGATGGGGAAAAGCTACCTCATTTCCCACCCCGCATCAAACGCGTAATATTTCTCTGCATGGCAGGGGGTCCTTCTCATCTTGAAACATTCGACTTCAAGCCTGAGTTAATCCGGTTGCACGGCCAACCGATGCCAGATTCGTATACGCAGGGCCAGCCGATCGCCCAACTCCAAGGCCAATCGCTCAAAATCCAGCAACCGCTCTGTAAATTTTCCCGTCACGGGGAGAGCGGACTCGAGTTCTCTGATTTCCTGCCTTGGCAATCCAAGATTGCTGACGACGTCTGTGTGATTCGATCCATGGTCACGGAACAAATCAATCATGATCCGGCACACACCTTCATGAACACGGGGACGGCCATCAGCGGGCGGCCCTCGATGGGATCCTGGGTGACCTATGGGCTGGGCAGTGAAACAGAAAACCTGCCAGGTTTTGTCGTCATGACCAGTGTGGGAGGCCGCAACCCACAACCGATCGCCTCAAGGCAGTGGGCTTCGGGATTTCTGCCCAGCCGATTCCAGGGAGTCGAATTCAATGCCAGTGGTGACCCTGTCCATTTCGTAAAGAACCCGGCCGGCATCTCAAGACAAACCCAGCGGCGATTGATTGATTCGGTCAATCAGCTCAATCGACATCGCAATCAGCTCACCGGCAACCCGGAAACGGACACTCGCATTGCCGCTTATGAAATGGCTTTTCGCATGCAGACAGCCGTCCCTGAGCTAATGGACTTTCGTGACGAACCAGAGCACGTACTAAAAATGTACGGAGCAAAACCGGGCGATGGGAGCTTCGCTTCCAATTGCCTGCTGGCCCGTCGGTTGGCGGAACGGGGAGTCCGTTTCATTCAACTCTATCACCGCGGCTGGGATCATCATGGCGGACTCAAAAAATACATGGACATCTGTTGTGGCCTTACTGACCAGCCAACCTGGGCCCTCATCGAAGACCTTAAACAGAGGGACATGCTGAAAGATACGCTCGTCATTTGGGGCGGAGAGTTTGGCCGCACCCCCATGTTCCAAGGAAAAGGAGGAGTAGGAAGAGACCACCATATTAAAGGTTTTTCAATGTGGATGGCTGGGGGTGGGATTCGCGGTGGCCAGGCGTACGGCGAAACAGATGACCTGGGGTACCACGCGGTCAAGGACATCGTTCATGTTCGCGACATGCACGCGACCTTGCTGCACATGCTCGGCATCCACCATGAACGATTCACGGTTCCCTTCCAGGGACTCGATATGAAATTGACAGGCGTGGAACCAGCCCGTGTCATCAAAGAAATTTTAACGTGATCTACGAACTCCTTGCCCATTACGGTATGGACCGATCTGTCCAAATCACCCAACTGGGAAACGCGGGCGGATTCAGCGGCGCCAACATCTCGCTGATCGAGGCGGAAACAGGGCGGTATTGCCTAAGGCAATGGCCGAGTTCTCACCCGACCAAGCAGAGGCTGGACTGGATACATCTCAATCTGCGCCACGCAGGCGTCAACGGATGCCCAGTCCCCGTGCCCATCCGGACTTCTTATGGTGAGACTTTTGTCCGGATCCGCGACCAATTCTGGGAACTCAGCCCCTGGATGCCCGGGACAGCCAATTATCAGGTGAAACCAACCGCGCCACGACTGCTCAATGTCATCCAGAAACTTGCCGAATTCCACCGCTCAACGGCCCAGGTACAACTGGAATTTGGCCCCTCCGCCAACGTGAAGTCACGAGTCGAGCAGCTTGCCGATAGCGAGGCCTTGCTAAGATCACTGGAAACCGCGGCCAGCAACCATGCACACCCGGCCATTGCCCGACTGTTCCACGAATTAAACCAGTGTCGTCGGTGGCTGAACTGGAGTCGACAACAACTCTTAAAGACCATCGATCAACCATTGGTTCTGCAGCCAGTCATCCGGGACATCTGGCATGATCACATCCTGTTCACCGGCAATGAAGTTTCCGGAATCGTTGATTTTGGCGCGATGCAGTTGGACCACGTGTCCCTCGATCTGGCCCGCCTGTTGGGCAGCCTGATTGGCGACCCGGACGAGCCAGACTGGCTCGTCGCGGTAGAACATTACTGCTCCTTTCGACCGCTGCAAAATCATGAAATCAGCCTGATCCGGTGGTTGGATCAAAGCGCTGTTTTGCTCAGTTCTCTCAACTGGCTCCGCTGGATTGCGTTGGAAAAAAGAGAATACGAAGACTGGCAAGCGGTGCAACGTCGAATCGAAATTCTGTGCCAACGGCTTGGGCGAATGTCCGATCAGGCGATAAGCTAATCGGCTCAGACCGTCGGCCTAACCACACCGACGACTACGCCGACCACTTTAGCATCGCGAGTATATTTTGGTTTCATCGATGCATTGGCCGGTTGCAAGCGAATCCGATTCTTTTCTGGATACCAATATTTGAGGGTCGCCTCACCCTCGGAGTTGCGAACAACAGCGATATCCCCCTTACTGGCTGTACGGCGTTTTTGCACGACCACGTAATCTCCCTCCTGAATGTGGGCATCAATCATCGAATCCCCGGACACCTCCAAAAGGAAGGTCCCTTGATCAGACCACAATTCCCCCAGGTCGACACGCTCCTGCTGTTCGATCGCCTCCATCATACCGCCGGCAGCGACCCGGCCGGCTAAAGGTAATCCACTGATTTCCTCGTGGACTTGCTCGGTCAGGACGATCGAGCGCGACTTATGGCTGGAACGGTGAATCAACCCCTTCTTTTCCAGGGCTGTCAGATGACAGATCACCCCATTAGGGGAACTAAAACCCATCTCGCTGGCGATCTCGCGAATGGTGGGGCCATAACCATCCTGCTCGATCCGAGAACTGATGAAATCAAAAACGACCTGTTGCTTCTAGGTCAGTTGTTCCTGCAACATGATAGGGATCTCGAGAACTACGAAAGGGGCGGACCATTCCACCGACCCACTAAAGTATACAAATGTCCATCATAGCACAAGTCGGTCCGTCCGGCCCGGCCTGACAGCTCGACAACCGGATTCATTCGATATCAGCACGCAATTTCCGACGCATGACTTTGCCCGAAGCGGTCCGTGGCAAATGATCCACATCAATCAGGCGACTAATACGAAACAGGGGGTTCAACTGCTTTTTGAGACGTTGATTCATCAAATGTTTCAGCTCATCCAAAGCCGCACCCTCACCACCATTATCGAGTACCATGAAAACGACCAGTTCCGCTGGACCATTCTCGGCAAAGGCAACCGCAGCCGTTTCTCGGACCTCTTCGACCTGATTGAGTACTCGTTCGATTTCAGATGAACTCGTTTTGATCCCCCCGAGATTCATCGTGTCGTCGACCCGACCTCCGGCCATGTAAACAGAGTGGCCAGTCACGGTCGAGGGGTACGCCTGAAAATGATCACCGTGTCGACGAAGAGCCAAGTGCTCGGCCAAGGTGGGCGTGCCTCCAAAATAAGTCTCGTAATGATCGCGGTTTAACAAGCGATCCGATAAACCGACCGACGGGGGAACCAGGAAAAGCTCACCGGACATGGCAGGGCGGTCGGTTTCGTCCAGGATGACAAACTCAAGTCCGACCGCCGCCGTATTGAACGCAGCTGGGACATTCGGCTCGGTGATGACCGACGTGATGTATCCTCCCCCGATTTCGGTTCCTCCGCAGTACTCGATCACCGGTTTCATTTGCGCTAGGGAAGAAAGGTAAAACATGTCGTCCCGCTGGGAACTCTCCCCGGTCGAACTGAACAGCCGAATCTCGGACCAATCGAACGTCTCCATCTGGCCGGACGTGCGCCAAGCCTTAACGATCGTGGGCACGACTCCCAGCATCTGGACGCGCGCGTCTTGCACAAACTGGCCAAAACCGCGGCCCAAGGGCGCGTCCTCGTAAAGGCCGATGGTCGCCCGGTTCAGCAGACTGGCAAAGATCAACCAAGGCCCCATCATCCAGCCCAGGTTAGTCGGCCAAACACAAACCTGCCCCGGGCGAATATCCTGGTGGCAAAAACCGTCCACGGCACACTTGATCGGTGTCAAGTGCGACCAGGGAATCGCCTTCGGCTGCCCGGTTGTTCCCGAAGAGAAGAGGATGTTAATCGCCTGGTCAGCAGAACAGGTCACCGGTTGAAAAACAGTATCGGGGCAGAGAAATTCACTCCAGGACTGGTCTCCTGCTCGAAGACTCACCGCCGGCGGTCCCCCTTCAAATCCGATCACGATCGCTCGTTGGTCCGTCGCGTCGACGACCGCTTGATAAAGGGGTAATTTTTTCCCGGCCCGCACCTGGTGGTCGTAAGTAATGACAGCCTTGGCCTGCGCAACGTCCAAACGTGTGGCAATCTCCGGAGGCGCAAAGCTGTCGGCGATCGAAACCACCACACAGCCCGCCTGTACGATTCCGAGGTAAATCGCGACAGATAAATGAGTCATCGGCATGAACACGGCGATGGCGTCCCCCGCCTGAAAACCGGCGGCGACCAGACTGTTGGAGACCTGGTTGACCTCCTCTCGAAGTTCCCGGTAGGTACGCTGCCTGAGCGGTTGACCTGGCGCTTGAAAAACGAGTGCTACCGCTTCGGGATCCGACAGAAAGCAGCTCTCGACAATGTTCATCTGAGCATCGGGAAACCAACGGGCATGCTCCACACCTGCCGAGCAATCCAACCGGGGACCTTTGTTTTCAAACAAGATCCCCAAACGCTCCAGAGCCTCGCCCCAGAAATCCTCTCGGTGGTTCACGGTCCAGCGGTGAAAGTCCTGCGTCTCCACTCCCGACTGACCAGCCCACTGGCTTAGATTTGCCTCGCGAATTTCGTCTACGTCCGGGGACCACATCGGCGCGGGCCCCCGCTCATCGACCGGCCAATCATCAAAACAGTTTTGCCACACCTGCCAGTAGCCGTCCGGACCGGCCTCTGTCTGTCTCAAGAAACGGGTACACTCTCGCCATAAATCGAGGGGTGAAGTGGTGCCGCGACGGGCCAACAAATCAGCCAGTCTTTGCTGTTCGTCCAGTGTTAGGTCAGGTAACAACATCGCGATCAACGCCTGGTTGAATAGGTTAAGAATATCGCTGGGATCATTCCGGTTGAATTTCCCAGTCAACTATTTTATTCGATTCTTTCAATTAGCGACTCGGGGCCCGGGAGAGCTTGAACAGTTCGGTTGTTCGACAATAGTTCTCTCCCCCCAGGCGACCAATTGCATCCAGCCGGGCCGGGTCAATCGCGCCCGCTTCATCGAGCACCTCGTCGTCGATTGCCATCATCACGATTTCACCGATCACCACCGTCGCGGCAAACGGCCCTTGGCCAACCGAAACGGTCTGTAACAGCTCACATTCCAGGTGAACCGGGGATTCCTTGACGCTCGGCGCCTGTACTCTCTGGCTAGGTATTTCAGTCATTCCGGAATGAGCAAATTCCGATTCACCAAACTCATAATCGGCCGATGAAAGCACCATCGGGTGGGCCAGCCCAAAGGGAACGATATTCACCACGAATTGGCGGTTCTCGAGAATATTACGAACCGTATCCTTAGGGGTACCATCCGGTTTATTGACGGCTGAAAACATCAGGGAGGCCGGTTTGGAACCGATCCCGTTAAAGTAACTATAAGGCGCCAGGTTGGACACTCCGTCACTGGAAACGGTCGACACCCAGGCGATCGGCCGCGGCGCGATCGTCTGCACCATCATCGTATAAATTTCACTCGGCTTTACTTGTTTGGGATCGACCAGCATTCCAACCACCCTCGGGTACCGTTGACGTCCCGAACGGAGCGGGAGTCGGGAAAACGACTCAGACTAACCAACTGTAGGGGTATTCCGGATCGTCAAGTTTCAAGGCTTCTTCGGTCAGATGCAACGGGCGATCCGTATCAAACATCACGGCCATCTCCTCCGTCCGATCCACCTCCATACTTTTGATAATCGTTCCCGGATGAGGACCATGGGGTATCCCTCCCGGGTGCAATGTCATGCTACCAAGCCCCACCCCCCTTCGTGATCCGAATTCACCGTCGACGTAGAAAAGGACTTCATCCGCCTCGACATTGCTATGTACGTACGGCACTTTGACTGCCTTGGGATGGTGATCGAGGTAGCGAGGCGCAAATGTGCAAACGACAAACCCGCGGACCTCGAACGTCTGCTGGTAAGGAGGCGGCAGGTGTAACGTACCGGTCAAAGGCTCGAAGTCCCAAGCATTGAAAGTGTATGGGTAGAGAAACCCATCCCAGCCGACGACGTCCAACGGGTCATGCTTCATCGTCACCCGGGTCAAGCGACTGTGATCCTTGACCAGAATACTTGTTTCTTGCTGGTCATCCCGGGTCGCGATTTCCGTCGGGCTATGAAAATCTCTCTCGTAGTAGGGGGACCCCAGAAGCATCTGCCCGTCTTCGTTGAGGTACTGTTTAGGAATGCGGACCGGCGCAAAACATTCGAGGACCATGTGATCTTCGAGCGTGATGTCATCGCTATGAAACTGGTAGTTGGTGGTTCTGGGGATGACGATGTAATCACCGCGCCGATAAGGGAGTTTGCCATACGTGGTGTCGAGGTAGCCACTTCCCTGGTTGATAAAGATCAACTCATCAGCGGCGGCATTGCGGTACAACTCATCCTGAGCCACCTCTGGCTTGACGCGATAACTGACCAGGTCCTCGTTGAACAGCATCGGCACTCGCCCGGTAACGGGCGACCCGGCCCGGGGCATCTCCTGGGTCTTGATATGATGGTGCCTCAATTCCTGGTTGGCTGCCGCCTGGATCTCCAGATGACCAACCGTCTCGGTTCGGCTCACCACGGTAGGCGGACGCATGTGATAGAGAATGCTGTAGGTCCGATCAAACCCCTGGGTTGTCACGACGTGTTCATAATACAACCCCTCGTCGAGATAGCTCGGTTCGGGTTGCTCAAACTGCATATGCCGCTTAGGGGGAAGCTGGCCAAGTTTTCGGTAGCTGGGCATTTTTTAGCCGTCGATTACGGTGTAAGTATCAGGTCTCACTGCAAGACATCCGGCCCCGGCAACGATACCGGAGACTTTCTTCCTTTGTATGGGTTCCAGACAGAATTGGCAATTGTCGATTTGAGGGTTATGGTTAGCAAATACGATTTAACATGTTTTTGATGGCTTGGCGGGATGACACAGAACAGGAAGCAGGGAACAGACGGGGGTCCAGTGGCATTGATCACTGGTGGAACGAGCGGAATTGGATTGGCGACGGCGACCCGTTTGGCCAGCCAAGGTTACCGCGTCGCGATCTGCGCACGGAACGAAAAACGGCTGGCGTCCGCCTGCGAACAAATCTCGCAAAGCTCCGGCGGTCAGGCCGAGGTGATCGGCCTCACGCGAGACCTGGCCCAGACAGACGATGCGATCTCGCTGCACGAGGCGGTAGTGGAACAACTGGGAGCGATCGACGTGCTTATCAACAATGCCTCGTCGGCTCCGCTGGGGAATTTTGAAACGATATCGGCCGAGACGTTCGAAACGATCGTCAATACGAATATCCGCAGCGTGTTCTACCTGACCCAGGCCGTCTGGCGAACCATGTTGCAACAGGGCAGGGGAGTGATCGTGAACATCTCTTCCCTGGCGGCGATCGACCCATTTCCCGGATTCAGCCTGTACGGATCGTCCAAGGCCTGGCTAGACATCCTGACCCACGTTCTGGCCGCCGAGGGGGAGGCGGCTGACATCCGCGTCTATTCCATTCGACCCGGCGCGGTCGAAACGCCGATGCTAAGAGGCCTGTTCCCGGACTTTCCGGCGGAGCAATGCGTGCAGCCAGAAGAAGTAGCCCAGATGATCTTGCGCTGTATCAACGAACCGGACGAGCTCGCTACCGGAACGCCACATCACGTCACCAAACAACCCGACCACTCATGATAAAACGTCGGCAAAACAGCCTGCAAGACAAATGCAGCCAATCCACAACCGCCTTGCCACTCACCTGAAAGCCTTCCAGATACGACCATGACGAGTCCATCCCCACCGCCGTCGACCTCCCTGCCATTGGATGCGGCATTGAAACGGGATCTGCAGCCCGACGTGTTGATCCTGATCATGATCGGCGGGGCGCTGGGCGCGTTGCTGCGTGAACTTTTTGCTTTATGGTTTACGGGAGCTGCGAACACCGCCTTTCCATGGGGAATCCTGATCGCCAACCTGAGCGGCGCGTTCCTGCTCGGGCTTTTTGCAACTTGGATTGACGGCCTGATCCAGCATCACCTCTTCCGCCCCTTCTGGGAAATCGGTTTTGTCCGCAGCTTTACCACGATGTCCACTTTGTCACTGCAAAGTATCGTCCTGATTGAGGCGGGTGCCTGGACAGTATTCGCGCCCTACCTCGCGATTTCGGTAACCGGCGGGCTATTCCTGTTTTGGCTAGGCGAACGTCTGGGCCTGTCAATCGCCAAGGAAGCGGTCGGCGAGACAGACCGCACTCGTGTCGAAGAGGAACTTTGATGGGCTCACTGACGCCAACAACTTGGATCGCAATGGTCATGCTCGGCGGGGCGGCGGGCTGCCTCTTGCGACACCTGTTTTACGTCTTGATCGACCGCAAAGCCAACACGAATTGGCCCTTGGGTACCTTGTCGGTCAACATCATTGGCTCCTTTGCGATTGGCTTGCTGTTCGGCCTGCATCAGGCCAACGTGATCGGCGATTACGCCAACGTTCTGTTGGTGGGAGGGGCCTGCGGTGCTTACACGACCTTTTCGAGCTTCTGTGCCGATGAGATACGGCTGATACGTAATGGGAGACACTGGACGGCCGTTGCCGTCCTGATGATTACGCTCCCCGGCTGCATCGCCATGTCCGGCCTGGGCCTCACCTTGGTCACGCATTTCATCGATTGATGCACCGTGGTCGTCGGAAACCGTCGGGGAAATCGAAACATTCCCCGGCTTCCTTATTAAGGGCTCATTAGCTTCGTTACCGCAAGAGGATTTCAGACCTGTCTACTTGCGATACCACTAGCGATTTTTTCCTTGGCGGTTTATTTCGTCAGCGTACCTTTTTCCTAATTCGACAATGCCCGCTGTATTGAGTACCAGTTTTTTTTCCTGCGGAGGTAAATCGAATACTTGGATATACCGGACCTTGGAATCCTCCTTCAATCGATCCACCAAGTCGGCCGTAACATCGATTGAATTAACCGCTTGGTCATCCGTGGGTGGCTGTTGACTGACATACCAGATGAGGTTCGGCGCATCTAAATCCTTACGACTTTGCACGATCAAATCCATCACACGATCTGCGGCGTTTTGACGGAACGGTCCCCAGGACATGTCATTTTCACCGACATGGTAAAGAATGCCCGCTAATTCAACAGCTTGTCCTCGCCCCTCGAATTCTGAAACCGCCTCTTTCACAAAGGCAATAAAATCAGGATAGAGATTTCTTGAGAGAGCCTCACTGCCGGCCGGCGTCCAGTCAATGATCTGAGAACCACTGTGCGTAAATTTGGCAATGGCGATGGGCTGCTCGGATTGTTTTTGAAAAGCTCTCGCAAAACTGAGCTCGGGTCCAAAGGTATCGTAATAACCGACCGGCCCTAACGGTTCCCAGCCCTGCGACTTGCGATAACCTCCGCCCAAACTGTACTTAAACGCAACTTGATCATTCGCTTGTCTGAGATCCTGTCCCGTAGGATCATCGGCCAAATCCTGTACAAAAGCCCGTTCCCCTTCCATATTGCGATGGCCAGCCAAAACAAACAACTTCACCTTCTCATCTAGCTGATAGGGCCAGTTTTTTAACGGACGATCCAAGCTCGGAGCCCGCTCAATATTTTGCAAATACGCTTGGGCGTAATTGACCCCATGTTCCAATTGGCCCAGTGTGCCATAGTGGTAATGAAGCCCAACGCCCCCACCAATTTCGACGCCCACATGAGATGTGGGAACGTACTCGGCAAGAGGATCCGCCTGAGTAACTGCTTTTTGTCCCTTGCTAATCGCATACATGCGCGGGCGCAAGTCCATGCCCCAAATTGTTTTCGTACAAAGTTCACCAATATAAAAACGAAGATCCGGAGTTTTCAAATCACGCCGCCAACAACTCAAGAAGTTCTTCAGGTTGCGACCATAATTTTTCATGTAGTCTTCGTTAAACATGTCATTTTCACCTTGGTGCCACATAAACCCCTCGATTTGGTACTGAATTCCTTCCGCCTCCAGATCGGCCAAGGCAGTTTGCACCTGCTTCAAGGCCAAAGGGTACATCTCGAAACCGATCGGTTCGTCCGGATTCCAATCTCCGCCCAAATGCGTTCCGCCGGCCGCCACTTTAATAACCGCGATCGGGGCATCGATAGTTTGCGTAACCTCCCTCGCGAAACTGAGCTCGGGACCGACAATTTCATTGACAGGCTGTAGCACTGTCCAACCATTCGAAGTCGTCTTCTCCTCTCTGCCCAAACAGTAGGCGAAGCGAACCTTCGGTTGCGGCGCCCCTAAGCCGACGAACGGCGGAAATCGCTTGATATCTTGAACCTTAGAATCGGATCCCACCATGTTCGATTGCCCTGCGAAAATAAAAACCCTCACAGGCTCCTGGTGACTGCCACTCTCAGCCAATGAATCGACACCCCAAACGGGTAGGGACAAAACAAGCAACCAAATGGATTTAAGCGTCATCAACCGCGCGACCTCTCGATTAAATTGGGAAGGGAATAAAAACAGTGCAACGTTCAGGAATTGTAACCTTAAGCTCCGACCCTGTGGAATGACTCAGATGAATGCAAGATAGCATTGAGTGCAGAATGGGGTATCGCACGATTGATTTCTCTTTGACCGCACAGATGATCCACCACTGTCTCAAGAGTGCAACAACCTCGCATTATTCTTAGGTGGCTACCCTGAATCTCGCACGTCCATGGTCACATGAATCTTGGGTATGCGAGACACTTCACAAGTATCGAAACGGGGCCATGGCACGTCCAAAAATAAGGGGCATGACGCTACCGTTGGTAAGTGGCCAGCAGCTGGATGCTTACGTTGGGGGTAGTATAATGTCCAGTGTAAAGGCAGAACTTCTACCTTGACGTCTATCGCATCAGCCGGGGGCTCTGTTAGTGAGAAGTAAATGACAATCATCACGAGGACGATCGCCTGTCTGTTGATGCTGCTCGAGTTGCCCGCCATGGCCACGGCGGCCGATAACAAGGCAGCCGTCCAACCGAACGTTATCGTCATCCTGGTAGACGACCAGGGTTACTACGACCTCGGCTGTTACGGGGCGACCGAAGTGAAGACACCCCATCTTGACGCAATGGCCAACCGTGGCCTCCGCTTTACCGATTATTACGCAGCGGCACCGATCTGCAGCCCGAGCCGGGCCGGCCTGTTAACCGGATGTTATCCCCGCCGCGTAGGAATGGAGGCCTGGGTCCAGCGGCCCGATTCACGGCACGGCCTGCACCCCGAAGAATGGACCTTGGCCGAGCTGTTCCAACGTCACGGCTACGCGACTGCCTGCATCGGCAAATGGCACCTCGGGTTTCACGAACCGTTCCTGCCCCGCCAGCAAGGGTTTGATCACTACTTCGGCTTGCTACACAATCTGGACCCGGTTGAGGTCGTCCATTTTGAGGCGCAGGGAGGCGTGCCCTTGCTGCGAAACGGTGAGGTCGTCAAGCGACCAGCCGACCCGGCCGAACTGACCCAGCTCTACACTGACGAGGCGATTCGTTTTATCGAACAGAACCGGGACAGCCCCTTCTTTCTCTACCTGCCGCACACGATGCTACACCACCCTCTCGGGGTGACTGAAGCGTTCAAGGGCACCTCCAACTGGGGTGAATACGGTGATGCGATTCAGGAACTCGACCACCACGTCGGTCGGCTTTTTGACACCCTCACACAATGGGGCATCGACGAGCGAACGGTCGTCGTCTACACATCGGACAATGGGCGCGGGCCGGGCCGAACACCAGATCAACCGCTGCGGGGCCGGAAACTGTCGACCTACGAGGGCGGCCTACGCGTGCCGGCCATCGCCTGGGGTCCCGGGTTGGGAGTGCAGGCAGGTACGGAATCGTCGGCCGTTGTCCGCGCGATGGACTGGTACCCGACCCTGGCGACGTTGGCCGGAATCCAAGTACCGGCCGAACGGGTTATCGATGGACGTGATATCAGCCCGCTTCTAAAGGGCGAGACCCACGTCGTGCCGCCCCCGGGAATGAAAAAATCACTCAACGCATCGATTCCCCTTCGGCGTCGCTGGGATCCGCCCGGCGAATGGGCGCCCTTGATCGATCGCAACGAATACAACAACGCGTTCTTTTACCACGGCAGCCAGGGGGCGCTGGCCGCGGTCCGCTGGCGCAACTGGAAACTCTATTTAAATCCGAGCCTCCAGTTATACGATCTCTCCGCCGACCCCGGTGAATCCCAAAGGGTCCGCAACCAGGAGATCACCCGCAAGTTGCGGGGCATGGCAATCATGTTCCAGGAGGAAATGCGGCTCGACGCGCGCCCCGCGGGAGAAGTTCCACCGTCCCCCGCTTCGACGTCCGCCGGGAGACACGAACCTTGATGGGAGAAGGCTCAAGTCGCGATTGCCCGAGAAACCCTGAAATCGCCGTTTTTTTGTGGTTTGATTACCCGTTTCCGGGCGGCGCCCGTAATGGTAAGTTCACGACCAACCCCTTTGGCTTTTGACCCATCCGGATATTGGTGATACTGAGGCGTTGTCATGTTATTTCGCGGTGCTTAGAACGGTAACATGGCAACCAAGCGAGCGTATCCGAATGACACGTCAGATCTTCCCCGATTAAAACCCCATACAAACTACCTGTGATCCGACTTTCCCGCGAAATCCGTTTTTCTCTGGCCCCGGATCAAAATTTTGATTCACGGAACTCATGGGCGGGCTGGCCCAGCTCGAACCAGCTCGTCCCTTGGCTAATCCTGCGATCGGTCATCGCCGGCAACGTCGATCCAGAAACGGGCTTTGTATGTAATGTCGCCCGGATCGATGACCTGCTCCGCTCGGTGATCCGGAATTCCTTGATCAAACGAGAGGGTCCGATAACGGCCGAGCAGTGTCTGCAGGAAACAATGGCCCAGATAATCGCGCAGTGGGACCTGGACGCCAAGCTGTTGTCGATCGAGCTCGAGTTGACACCTTACCTGAAATATTCCCAAAAACCCGAAGATCCCCAAATGCTCACTCTCACGCAACAATTTGAGTTTTCCGCCGCGCATCGACTGCACTGCGAAACCTACGATGAGAAAAAAAACCAGGACACGTTTGGCAAGTGCAACAATCCGAATGGTCACGGGCACAATTACGTCGTTGATGTTTCCTTGCAGCGCCGGCTTGAGGAGAACAGCGATGACGATTCGGGCGAGGTGATCTCCCTGCATGAACTGGAAGCGACCGTCAAACGCGAAGTTATCGACCGTTTGGACCATAAGCACCTCAACCTGGACGTCGATTATTTCCGCCAAATCAACCCGACCGTAGAGAATATTGCCGTGGCGATTTGGCAATGGCTCCACGGCCAGTTCGGCCAAGCCGATTTGAAGTCAGTGCGAGTCTACGAGACTCCCAAGACGTGGGCCGAATACTGCGGGCCATAAGGCCGTCTGTTCCATCTCAACACGGTCTCCACCGATCAACCAAACAGGTGAATGACGATGAATGACACAATCACTTTTCAATCATTGCGTGATGCGAACTGCCAACGGCACAAGGAATGGGCCAAGGGAAACGAACTTCCCCTCTCCTTTCGGGGGGTGGAACTGGCCGGAGAGGTCGGCGAAGCGTGTAACGAGCTGAAAAAGATTGAACGAAAACGGCTCGGCCTGGTTGGTGGCAAGGAGGACTTGACCGGCCTGCAACAGGAGTTAGCCGACGTGTTGATCTGTGTCGATCTGATCGCGATGGATCTGGGCATCGACCTCACTTCCGCTGTGCGCGAGAAGTTCAACGCGACTTCGGAAAAATACGACCTGGCCACACGGCTATAACAAGTGAAAAGTGACCGGGCGTTTTCTCGCTGCAGTTCCCAGCTCAGGCGAACAGATCGGTGACGACCCTGCCGGCAACATCGGTCAGGCGGAAATTTCGACCCGCATACTGGTATGTCAGTTTCTCATGGTCCATGCCCAGCAAGTGCAGGATCGTGGCATGCAGGTCATGCATATGCACTTTGTTGGTTACAGCCTCGTGGCCAATCTCGTCCGTTTCGCCATAGGCGTATCCACGTTTCACGCCACCCCCGGCCAACCAGACGGTGAAACCCCGCGGATTATGATCCCGGCCATCTTTTCCTTGGGCAAAGGGGGTTCGGCCGAATTCCCCTCCCCACCAGACCAGCGTGTCCTCCAGCAGGCCCCTCTGTTCCAGATCTTCGAGTAGGGCTGCCACTGGTTGGTCAACAGCCCGAGCGTGCTCTTCGTGCTTCGGCATATTTGAATGCTGATCCCATTTGGGATTCTCCGACTCGTCCGAGTAGTTGATCTGGATGTAGCGGACATCGGCCTCAGCCAAGCGACGGGCCAGTAGGCATTGCCTACCAAAATCTTCTGTCTCCTTCCTATTGATACCGTAACTCTCCAAGGTGCTCGCCGTTTCCCCCGCAAGATCCATCAGGTCCGGCGCTCGCATCTGCATCCGGTACGCAAGTTCGTAAGTCTTGATCGTGGCTTCCAGGCGATCGTCATCCAGATGCCGTTTCGCCTTTTCCAGCTGCAAGCGATTCAGACGCTCCATCAACTCGATCTGCTGTTTTTGACTCCCCTCGGAAAGGAGATGATTGGAAATATTGCGAATCTTTGCGTCGCGCGCCGGCAAACCGGCACGGCCGACAGCCGTCCCTTGAAAAATGGTCGGCAAGAACGAATTGGAATGATTCCTTGGGCCACCTTTGCTAGCCGAGGGATTAATCGTAATGAACCCGGGAATGTTCTGGTTCTCAGTCCCTAGACCGTAAGTGATCCAACTGCCGATCGAAGGGCGCACCAAGTTGGTCGCTCCCGTATGCAGGAAAAGTGTACTCGGCCCGTGCGCAACGCCCTCGGTTTGCATCGAATGAATCATGCACAACTTGTCGACATGTTTGGCCATATGCGGGAACAGTTCCGAAACGTATTGTCCACATTGACCGTGTTGCTTGAACTTCCAGAGGGGCTTTAACAGTTTTCGCTTACTGCGCGTACCAAAGGTACCAAAACGGACACCCGTAAAGTCGATATCCTCGCCGTCCTTGTCAATCAATTCCTGCTTGTAATCAAATGTGTCGACATGACTGGGACCGCCTTGCATGAAGATAAAAATGACCCGCTTGGCGCGGGCTGGAAACATCGGTTCGCGGGGAGTCAAATCATGAGCGATCCGCTCCTCAGCGCGCGCATGTTGCTGACACAAACCAGCCAGGGCCAGCCCGCCAAATCCGCAAGCGGACCACTTCAACATGCGGCGTCGCGACAGGTTTTCCAGATTCATATTCATCGAAGTCCTCAGTCCATATACCTAAATTCCAAGCTGCAAAACAAGGCGTGGATCAAATTCTGCCAGGCGTCCTGCCGTGGTGTCAAAGAGTCGGTGTCGGGCTGAAAATCACTCAGAAAACGGATCGACTCCTCCGCTTCCTCTTTCGTAGGTGGACGACCGAGCATCGTCCGGTAAAGCCATCGCACCTGGCCCGACGGGCCCGCAGCCTCCGGTGCGAGGGGCTCTTCCAAGATCTTGCCCGCCATAATGCGGGCACTCTCGATCACCATCGGGCTGTTCATGAGGAATAGGCTCTGGGTCGGCAAGGTACTGGTCACGCGATGCCCTGTGACCAGGTTTGGGTTGGCCACGTCAAACACCTCGAAAAGGTCGAGCATCGAGTTCCGGAATGCGGGGACGTAAACGCTTCGCCGCCGCGTATCGAACTCATAGCCAAGATCGTACTGGGCCATTTTGCGAATGGTCCGTCCGCCAGGCGTCAGATCGAGTTGCCCCGAAACGGCGAGGATCGAATCTCGCAAAACTTCCGCATCCAGGCGTTGACGATTGAACCGCCAGAGCAGTCTGTTTTCCAGATCTTCACGAGCCGGGCTACCCTCGGCAGTCAATTCGTGACCGATATGCTGCTGGTAGGTTCGACTGGCCGTAATCTGGCGAATCAATGACTTGGTCGACCAACCATTCTCAATCAGCTGTTCCGCCAAGTAATCCAGCAGTTCCCGGTTCACCGGGGCCGTACCCATCAGACCAAAATTATCGGTCGATTCGACCAACCCGACACCAAACAGGTGGCGCCAAACGCGATGAACATAAACTCTGGCAGTCAATGGATGCTCGGGGTGCACCAACCACTCGGCCAACTGCAACCGGCCACTCTGACCTGCCGGAATCGAGCTAGCCCGTGGCAAACGAGTTGCCATATTCCGATCCGCCGACCCGTGAAGATCAGGAGAATCGTTGTCGGCAAGCACGTGGTTGCAAATATCCAGAAAACCACGCGGGACGGTCGGTCCCAGATTGCGCACTTCGCCTCGAATATGAATCGGGCTGTCGGCGGGCTTCTCAATATCCCGTACCGACATGGCGACCGGGACAGGCGGGGCCGTTTTCTCTTTCAGTACTTTGAGGCGCTGGTCGAGCTGACGGTAATTTTTCAAGGCCGCCTGCAAGGCTTGATCGGTTTCGGGAACTGATCCTTGGCTCTTGTCGGCCAGATCCCCTGGCTCGGTCTCAGCTGCTACGTCGGGCACCTGATCCAACGGGAGAAACTGGATCGCATCGACAATCACATGGCCGTCGGTTCCTCCCGTCTCAATCGTGACTCGAGCTACGTTGTCCGCCTCAAATCGAAAACGACCGAGCGAGATAAAGAGCCCGTCAATCGGGGGCGTTTTCGACTGATTGACCAGCTGCCGCGCCTGACCATCTTGATGATCGATCAACACAGGAACATTCGAGGCACGATTCCCACCCGCCGTGTAGGCCATACGAACTTCATATTGGCCCCCCACATTAAAACGCGGGGTAAAAATGACCTTTTTCTTTCCTTTACCCCGGTTTTGATCGTGAATGTAGCCTGCATCGACAAACGTGCCAGAAAACTGGGATTCCTGCCATTGCCCCACCCGCTCCGTAGCCACATTATCGATCACCAGGCCGGGCAGGCGCGCAGCCGGAAGACTCTTCTTCACGTTGGCAGCACTCGGAATCTGACCGCCGAGCGCCTCGACCTCCCCCTTAGCTTTAGCCAACTCGGCCGTGATTCGTTTCACGGCAAGACGATGGTCTTTCTGTTGCTTCAGCTCTTCCGGACTGGCAATTGACGTTTCCACATACTTAGAAACATTGGAATGCACGACCGTTGCCGTGCTCTTGAAAATACCAGCCAGCGCGTAGTACTCTCGGGTCGTAATCGGATCAAACTTATGGTCGTGGCAACGGGCACAGCCCAGAGTCAAACCGAGAAAAGCCCGGCCAACCGTGTCGATCTGCTCATCGACCACATCAATCACCAGACCTTCCTTATCCTGCTGCTCATAGTTGGTCGGACCGAGAGCCAAGAAACCGGTGGCGACCACCTGTTCGTTGCGTTGGGCAATCGAATCGGCCGGCAAAAGGTCACCCGCTACCTGTTCCTTGACAAACTGGTCAAATGGCTTGTCTCGATTGAACGCTTGAATGACATAATCACGATAACGCCAGGCGTCGGGAAACATCAGGCTTCGTCCGCCACCACTCGACTCGGCAAACCGGGCCACATCCAACCAGTGCCGACCCCAGCGCTCACCGAACCGCGGAGACGCCAAGAGTTGGTCTACCCGCTCCTCGACAGTTGTAAACGATTCGATCTCTTCAATCGTGGGCGGCAGGCCGACCAGCGTCAGATGCAGTCGGCGGATCAAAGTTTCCCTGGGCGCCGGAGGGCTCAACTGAAATGGCCTTTTCCCATCGTTATCCCGGTTGAGACGGGCGATTACATATTGGTCGATGATCGATTCCTGAGAGCCGCGATCTGTTGGGCGGCTCACTCCCAACTGTCGCGGTTGAAAGGCCCAATGTTCACGCGCTGCAGTCCAATCCAATCCTGCCTGCACCCCGGAGGTGCCCGGCTGGCGAGGATCCGGGAGCCCCATCCGAATCCACTCGGCCAAGATCTCAATGTCCCGCTGGCTCAACTGACCGGTGGGAGGCATCTCGAAGTCCTCGTAGTGAACAGCCGACATGAACAGGCTGTCATCCGGTTTCCCCGGAACAACGACTGGTCCCGAGTCCCCCCCATCAAGAATTTCACGACGAGAAGTGAGCCTCAAGCCACCCCGCAATTTCTCTGGTTTGGCTCCGTGGCATTCGAGGCAGTGTTCGATCAGGATCGGCCGAACTTTGTTCTCGAAGAAATCGATCTGGGCAGCGCTAAACGGTTCGTTTGACTCCTGGGCCCGGAGAGAATGCCAGGGACAGAACAACAGAATTCCTGTCCATAGGACCAGCCCCGCCAATGGCATTCTGGTTAGGAACACGGAATTCTCCTGGAGTTCAGTCGATTGAATCGCGGATTTTATCTCGCAAATCGGGAATGATCTCACGAGGAATAAACCGAGCGAGTTGTTCGTCATCGGCCAAGGGGGCAATTTGCTTGATCAGGGAACTGGAAACGTGGGCATACTTGCTGTCGGCCATCAAGAACACGGTTTCCAGATGATCGTTCAATTGGCGGTTGGCCATCGTCATTGTGATTTCGGCCGCGACATCTGTCAAAGGTCGAACACCGCGAATCATTACATTCGCGCCACAATCCGTAACAAAATTGACTGCCAGCCCCTCAAAAGAACGCACTTCAACATTCTCCAAGTGACGTGTACAGCGCTGGACCAGGTCGATCCGTTCTGCCGTTGAGAAGAGTCCCTGCTTTTCGATATTCACACCGATTCCGACCACCAACGTTTCAACCAAGCGGCTACCCCGCTGGATAACGTCCAGGTGGCCTAACGTAATAGGATCAAAAGAACCAGTGTAGACGGCTGTTTTCATGAGGAACCAGACTCAGTCGAGTGTTTGAAGGGCCTCGACCAAGCGGTCGATATCATTCGCGTCGTTATAGCAGTGCACCGCCGCCCGCAGCTTGCCACCCCGACAACTGACGACGACCCCTTTCTCCAGCAATTTCAGACGATCTTCGGTGGTCGTTTTCTGGTGGTAATCAAAGGAGACAATCCCCGTTTTGGTCGCCGCATCCCGGTCGCTCAAGACAACCGCCCCGCACTCTTGAAGCGCCTCGCAAAGTTCATCGGAAACCGAGAGCACCTGCTCCGCAATCGGCGAGCGATCCGAGCAAAGACCAAATTCCGTCAACAATTCAAGGCTGGCACCCAAGGCAATGAACCCAGCCATGTTTTGGGTACCACCTTCATACCGTGAAGCGGCTTCCCGATACTTCAGATCAATCTTGCCAAAGTCGTTCCCCTGTTTGACACTGTTCCAGCCAATATTCATTGGCTGAAGCATTTCCAACAACTCATGCCGAACATAAAAAACGCCCGCGCCTTCCGGACCCAACAACCACTTGTGACCGTCGGCGGCCAAGAAATCAACACCAGCTGCTTGGACGTCCAGTGGGAACACACCCAATCCTTGAATCGCATCAAGAAAAAAAAGGGCCCCACAGTCGTGCGCCACTTTACCAATTTCCATTGGATCCAAGCGATAACCGGATGCATAGCCGACCCAACTGGCACTGACCACGCGGGTCCGTCGATCACATGCCTCTGCCATGCGAGCGGGGCAAACGCGATTTCCATCCAAGGGGACTAATCGAAGTTCGACGCCCAGCGACTCGAGCTGCATCCAGGGATAAAGGTTGGAGGGAAATTCATGATCCGGCAGGACGACATTATCACCCGCCTCCCAAGGCAGGCCTCCTGCAACCAGATTGATTCCAAACGTCGTGTTGGGAATCAGTGCGATTTCCTGCGGCTTGGCATTGATTACCTGGGCGGTCAGATCGCGCAAGTCTTCATGTTGCCGGAACCAGTTTGGCCAACAGGTCGCTCCTTCGAAGGCCGCCTGTTCGGCCCAAACCGAGAGACGTTCGCGGGCCACACGGGGAATGGGAGCGACAGCAGCGTGGTCAAAATAGGCCCATTTCTCGGAAACGGGCATCTCCTGACGAAAGGCGGTCCAGTCGATCTGGTCGACAGTCAGTTTCGTATTTGTGTCTAGAACCATTAGAATTCACCGGAAATTAGAATTTATTCGCGGCAAGCCGAGTGTAAAACAGAGGCGTTTTATGCTAATTTTTGAACCGGATAACCGGAACAACTAATCATAACGATGCTTTCCAAGCAGCATAATGAGCTTTTCAGAAGGTTGACGAATATTCCTTGGCGTGACAGGCTAAAACTGCCAATTATACTAGCTGAACGGTTATCCAACCCAGCCGGCCTAATTATCCTAAGTTATGTGTGGCCGAGCAGGGTTAGGTTGTTTCATTTACGAAAACTGTTAGCTGAGAATCGTTTAAGACTTTCTCGCTCCAGTTAGCGCAGATCAAACTTGAGGAAATCTGTTAGTGCAGAAGGCTCTTTGTATCGCAGCATTGGCAATCGCTGTAATTGTATTTGCTCTGTTTCTTGCAGACCTCGTGCTGGGAATGTCTGGCTCGGTTGAAATTGCGCCGTTCAAGTATGCCAACTCAACGATCGACATTGTATTTGTCGTCTGCTCATTAATGCTGGCCTTGTTGAGTTGGTTCACTTTTCGGGAACAGGTATAGCGAACTTCCGCTCGACTTCCCAATCCTTCCCAAAAACGCTTCTGAATCACCAGTCGCTTTCCATTTCGACAGGTGTACCATCGTCTGCGATCACACCCCTCTTTGATCGCGTTCCGAATCAGCAATCGCCGCAACAAGGCCTTCAAAATCATAACGCTGCGCCTCCGCGGCAGGGGGGTAGCCGAGAGATACG
>JAYZCF010000248.1:0-5830 GCA_036338455.1 Planctomycetota bacterium | reverse complement strand
CCCATCTTGGCATAGTTGAGAATGGTCATCAGGACATTGTTGAACTCGTGGGTGGTTGTGCTGACGAGCTCGCCGAGTGCCGTCAGCCGTTGCATCTGGTCGACCCGCTGTTTCAACAACTGATTTTCTGCCACGAGTTCTTCGAGTTGGTTCGCTTGCTGGTCCATCACCCGGTGTCAATCCTTTCGTGGCCGTTAAATCTTTGTCAGGCAGCTGATTTTACCTGATCCATTTGTCTTAAGCCTATACAGACAAACAACTTGCTGCTGTTTTGATATCGGCCGATTCGTATGGGTTTCTAAAACCGAACTCGTTATAATCTAGACACGTGGCAAGTTCTAACCGTTAAACAAACTGTTGCGGCACGGAGGCAGCAATGACATACCGACAGCGAAAGAACTCCGTTGAGCAATTGGAAGTTTTGCTCGACTTGGCAAAAGATATGGGTTACGAGGTTCGGTACGAAACGCTAGGAGGTATCGGCGGCGGGGCTTGTGAGTATGGCGGTCGTAAATGCCTGTTTGTGGATGTTACCCTCGGCCCGATGGATCAGCTCGATTCGGTCAGCCGGGCACTGGGCAATGATCCGCAGGTCGCCCTTTACGAAATGACGGGCGATCAGGAAACGGCTTTGCGGGTTCGCAAAGCGGCCTGATGTTGCAACGTTTCACTGGGTTCCGTCTTTCTAGTCTTTGGTTTGGTACCAGCATCTTAAGAATTGGTGCCAGCGGCTGACGAGATCTGTGCTTGTGCCAATCGATGCATCCTTGGAGCCTTCCTCCCATTCCCGCCAGATATTGGGCAGGACGACCGTTTCCAGGTTGACCAGCGTGACATTGTTACTGGCCAGCCAGCGATTAGCAGCCTCCACTGCTTCGTCAAATGATTCATGTTCTCCGTCGGCAAAAAAGCCGGGTCGAGAAATCTGTCGGGGGACAAAATCCTTGTACTTCAACATCTCACACCCAACTCCCTATCGGTCCAGGTAAAGTTTTTTCGTCTCGATATATTTTTCCACCGCTCGGGGCAACATGTAACGGGTACTTTTAGATTGCCCGGTTCGCCACCGTATATCACTGCTGCTGATGTCGACGGGGCGGGTCACCAAGGCCTGTTGCTGAATCTGCTCCATTCGCTCGGGGGAGACCCATTGGGATAGGATGTCGAAGTCGACCGGCCCCGACCCGGGGCGCTCGACGACTAACGGCAGAGCGAGGGAGCAGACGGTAGACGGTTCTTTCCATTGGGGCAGGCCACCGAGGGTGTCGGAACCGATCAACAGGAACAGCTGGCTGTCGGCGTTTTGTTCAGCTAGCGCTTGGAGCGTATCTGCGGTGTAGCTGATTCCGCCGCGCTCGATCTCTAGCGGGGATACCTCAAACGGGGTGTGCCCTGCCAGGGCCAGGGCCAACATCTGTAGGCGATCCTTATCGCTGGCTTCCGGCCCTTGTTCCTTGAAAGGACTAATAGCGCTCGGTAGAAACAGGACCCGATCCAATTCGGCCTGTTCGCGACACTGTTCGGCCAACAGTAAATGGCCGTAGTGCACAGGATCAAAGGAACCGCCAAAGACACCGATTCGCACAATTAAACTCCTACATGAAAAAAAAGCCTTTGCCGAGCGTATCAAAATGAGGCTGTGAAATCTAGCGACCGTGGTGATTCCAGGTCGACTTGCCACCTCCTGCCACCCAACCGATTTCGTTTTCTGGTATGTTTAGCACAACCCAACTGGGGCCACGACAGGTTTTCTCCCAGCGGATAACAGCAGCCTTGTCCAAACAGAATCGACTTTTTGATACCGAGCCAGAACCCTGGAGGTTGGACGACCAGGATGACTGGTTAGCTGCGCGGGTCGTTTTTTCCCAAGTGCCTCACGGCCCTTATGACTATCGGATTCCGGCGGAGCTTGAAAACCGGGTCTCCCCAGGGGTTCGTTTGGCTGTCCCTCTGGGTCGCGGTAACCGTACCCGGGAGGCTTATTGTATTGAAGTCATTGGTCCTTTTCACGATTTGGCATCGACCGTCAATCCACAGCGACTCAAACCGTTGTCCAGCGTGATCGATAAGCAACCGATCCTGGATGGTCCGCTGTTGGATCTGGCTAAGTGGATCAGCGAATACTATGTCTGCCCATTGGGAAATGTGATTGAGACGGTCGTGCCCCCCGGTGTTCGCGATGGAAGCGGTACCCGGGAAATGCTGTTCTTGATTTTGGCTGAGGGGGTTGCGGATCAGCTGCCGGGATTGAAACTGCCTCCCAAGCAAAGGGCGATCTTGGAGACGTTGGCAGACGGAGGGTCGGACTGGACGCCCCGAGAGTTGGCCGAGACAGTCGGTTGTACCCAGGGGCCGATAACCAGTCTGCGTAAAAAAGGCCTGATCCTCAGCTCCACGCGTCGAGTCCGCTCGGTGTCTCATGCAATACCCCGTGAAAAAAGGGAACAGAATCTGGTCCTGAACACGGACCAACAGCGGGCGCTCGATTCGATCAACCAGTCAATTGAACAAGCCGAGTACCGTGGTTTCCTGATGCACGGAATCACGGGCAGTGGCAAAACGGAAGTTTATATCCGCGCGATCCAAAAGGTGGTTGAATTTGGCAGGCAAGCGATCGTCTTGGTGCCTGAAATCAGCTTGACGCCCCAGACGAGACGCCGGTTTCGCGCGCGGTTTGACCAAGTCGCTGTCTTACACAGTCACCTGACAGCCGCCCAACGCGCTTGGCACTGGAATGAAATTTCCCAGGGCCGTGTCCAGGTCATTATCGGTGCGCGAAGTGCGATTTTTGCGCCGGCCCCCAACCTCGGGCTGATCGTGCTGGACGAAGAACATGACGGTTCGTTCAAACAGGACAAGGCGCCCCGGTACCATGCTCGGGAAGTGGCCGTTCGTCGCGCTCAACAGGCTGGCATCCCGATGGTCCTCGGGTCCGCCACACCGGCGCTCGAAAGTTGGCATCGGGCCCAAACGGGCGACTTCCAGTTATTAAGCATGCCCAACCGAGTCTTGAACCGGCCCTTACCCGACGTGGCGACGATTGACTTGAGGGTTGATTTTGGCAGTCGTAAATCCCGCGGCGCCATCAGCCAAAAATTGCGTCAGGAGATCCGATCGGCGATTCAGCAGGGAGGCCAGGTCATCTTGCTACTGAATCGGCGAGGCTTTGCCACCCGGATTCAATGTCCGGGGTGTGGTCACGTTGAGCAATGTCCCGATTGTTCTATCCCTCTGACTCATCACCGGGACGGCAGCAAAGCCGTTTGCCACTATTGCGATTTCCAGATCCCCGAACCCCAACTGTGCACCGAGTGTGGTTATGCGGCGATTCGATTTGCTGGCATTGGAACGCAGAAGCTGGAACAAGAGGTCAAAGCCATTTTTCCTGACGTCCCTTGCATGCGGATGGACACCGATACGATGCGAAAACCGGGCAGCCACGAACTCGCTTTGTCCCGCTTCCGAGAAGGTGAGATCAAAATTCTGCTAGGCACTCAAATGATTGCCAAAGGACTCGATTTTCCAAATGTGACTCTGGTTGGTGTGATCAATGCGGATACGGCGCTTCATTTTCCGGATTTTCGCGCCAGCGAAAGGACGTTTGGGCTGGTCACGCAGGTCGCGGGTCGCAGTGGTCGCGGACCGAAAGGGGGACGGGTCCTGGTGCAGACTTTCAGTCCGGACAACCCGGCGATCGTGGCAGCCAAGCGTCACGACTATCTTGGGTTTGCGGCGGGTGAATTACCCTCCCGAGAAGAATTTGGTTACCCGCCCTTTGGAACGCTGGCCAGAATCGTGGTTCGCAGTGAGTCTCAGGAGCGGGTCAAACAACAGAGTGAACAGATTGCCGATGTCGTCCAGCAAGTTGCCCAAGAACAGGATCAGTCCCTCATGGTACTTGGCCCGGCCCCAGCACCAGTGGAAAAGTTGCGGGGTAAATACCGTTTCCACATCCTGATCCGGGCCGGCGTTGACTGTCAGCTACAGCCGGTTATCCAACAGGCTACGACCCGCATCCCGAACATCGAGAATGTACAGTGGATCGTGGATATCGACCCGATGGACATGCTCTAAGTGTCGTTACCGAGAGGACTGTCATAAAGATAGCACGGGAGGTGGTGGATCGCGTTACGGACCCGTTTTGACGGGCAAATAGTCGAAAACGTGATTCCGAGCTGCAGCCGGGGTGGCCCCGTCCACAAATGATCTAGTGGGTCATCGATTGGCCTCCTACAATGCCAAAGACGGGAATGCAGCTTTTTCATCAAACGGGTGATTGTGCAACTAGATGTCTTATCGCTCCATTAAACGTGTGCTCGGTGAATCCAGCCTCGAACGCAAGATTCGGATCTTGTTCGGGGTCTGTTTGCTGATCCTTATCGGAGCGGCGTTCTTTTGGGTCAGCCGGATCACGGAGGATCAGATTCTCAACAGTTTGGTCGACAAGTCGCGGAGTTTGACGACGGTCTATCTGCTGGAAGAACACATGATCAACCAGGCGCGCGACCGCAGTGACAAAATCTACGGGAACAAGGCTGTTTTTGAAGGCTTATCCGATCACGTGCAGACCAATGAGTTTCAGGCGGGCATGGTTGCTTTGTCCCGCTCTTCGGTGCGGCAGGATACCAACCCCGGGGAGGTGGACGAACAGGACCGCAGGAAGTTGGCCAAGATGATTCCTCTGGCGACTCAGCTGCAACATATTGAAAACATGAAGCTGGTCAACTTGGAAAAGCCACTAAGTCCCGAAGAGGCGGCCCGTTACTCCGAATTGATCAAACAAGTTAATGAGGAATCGCATTACCGTTTTACAGCGGACGAGAAGTACATCTACTACACTCCCATGATTTTTAATTCGACCTGTATGTTGTGCCACTTGAGCGACCAAGGTTCGATGGAGCTGGCAGGGGAGGCAGCCGTCGAGCAGCTAGACCAAACACCCATCTCATTTTTCCGAATCGAGTTGCCTCAAACCGAAGCAAAAAATGCGATTACCCAGGCGCGGGCCATTTTAATGACGGTGGCCATTGTGACGGTGTTCATCTCGATGATGGGTCTTTATTTGATTGTCCGTTACGTTATCGTCAAACCATTGCGACACTTGCGGGATGTAACCGAAGAGGTGGGACATGGCAGGATGGATGTGCGGGCCGAATTGAATACGGCCGATGAGTTTGAGGAACTGGCCCGTTCCTTGAATCGCATGTTGCGGCACCTGCTCGATTCACAAATGGCCTTGCAAAGTGCGAACGACGACTTGGATCGCAAGGTGGATGAACAGGCCCAGCTCAACTTGAAACTCTATGAAACGAACCAGGTAAAAAGCGAGTTCTTGGCCAACATGAGCCATGAGCTGCGCACGCCGCTCAACAGTATTATCGGGTTTTCGGAAATTCTGGAAGACGCGGAAACGTTGTCCGATCGGCAAAAGCGCTATGCTTCGAATATTCGCAAATCGGGCCGACTGCTCCTGGACCTGATCAACAACATACTGGACCTAGCCAAATTGGAGGCGGGTAAAATGGAGGCTACACCGGTTGAGTTCAAGATCGAGCAGTTGGCCTCTAATCTGTGTGATATGGTGCGTGGTCTGGCCGAGAAAAAGAACATTCAATTGGTGCTTTGTGCGGAAGAGGACTTGCCCGGCGCCTTTCAGGATCAAATCAAGATCCGGCAGATCTTGACCAACCTCTTATCCAATGCGATCAAATTCACCCCGGAAGGTGGGCGAATCAATGTCACCGTGGAGCAGACCGAGACCGAAGAAATGGTCATCAGTGTGACCGATACGGGTGTCGGGATCGCCGAAGACGATCAGGAGATCGTCTTT
>JAYZCF010000247.1:0-5320 GCA_036338455.1 Planctomycetota bacterium | reverse complement strand
TTCTGGAATCTGTTCCTTAGGACGACCGGCAACAAAGAAGTTCAACGCGGAGGTTTCCGACTCTTTGTCGACTTCATACGGGGTAGCCGTAAACTGGGCGCTGTCGGTAATCAGGTCGATTACCTTTCGCTCAATGATCATATTTCTCAGGGCGTCCATCTGGCCCGTTCGCTCCAAGCGTGCGCGGACCCGCCGAGGGGAGTCATTTCGCTGAACGGCAATCCTGGCGATTTCCTGGTCGTAATCACCCGGTTCGTCTTCCACGGACTGTTCTTCCGCGATCCGCTCCAGAATAAAATGTTCCTTGAGCAGCCTCTCTGTTTTTTCCAGGATATTTTTTCTCAGTCCATTTTGACGGGAAATGATTTCATCTTCACTGAATCCACTGGATCGCATCTCCATGACGGCCCGATCCATCTCACGGCCCGATTGGCGTTGCAGGAGTTCGGGCGGCAACTCCCAATCGGCCGATTTGGTCAAGGATGAGCTGATCTGATCACGGATTTTTTCCCGTTGTGCATATTTTAACTGCTCTTCCATTGAGTTACCAATCAAGGTGCGCAGCTCTTCTTCCGATTCGATGCCGATTTTTTCCGCAACATCCTTCGTTGAGACGTTTTCAATCCGTTTCACGTCGAGGATTTCAAATTCAATATCAACCGATTTACCTTGCAGTTCTTCGTTGTCTGCAAATTCGCTGATTTCCACGGTTGCCTTCACTGTGTCACCCGATCGGGACCCATCGACCAGCTTGTCAAACCCTTCCAGAGTCGCATCGGCAAAGCTGAGGGTCGGCCGTACTTGAATGCTCTGTTCTTTCTCTTCGGAAACGATCTTATCTCCGTGTTTAGAGACAATGTTGCACACCAGGTAATCTTCGGCCTGGGCGGCATCATCGACCGGTGCCAAGTCCGCAAACTGGACGGAAAGTTTGGCGATATGTTTGTCGATATCTTCGTCGGTAAACTCGTGTTCCGGGCGTTCCAGTTTCAGGCCTTTCCACTCGGGCATATCGAACTCGGGTCGGACCTCGATGTCAAACTCGTAGGTCATGTCGCCTTCGTCGGGAATGTTGACCTGATCAAAATCAAGATTGGGTTCGCTGATGGCGGAGTAATCCTGGGTATCGCCAACTTGGGCGAGACTGTCCATCAGGATCGTTCCCTTGACCTGATCCGAGATCTGTTTGCGAAATTTGTTTTCCACCAGCGCCCGTGGGGCGCGTCCTGTACGAAAACCGGGTACCTCCGCCTTGGGAACCAGTTCGTCAAATTCCTTCTCGAAATAACGCTCGATATCTTCGCGGGGAATCGTAACGGTCACATGCCGTTCGCATGCACTCACTTCCTTGACATCCACCGACAGATTCAGTTCCTTCTTTTCCTGCGGATCTTCAACTTCATTTTCATTAGTTGTGTCGGTATTCACTCTGCAAATTCCTGTAAGAGACTTTCAAGCATTAGGTTGCCAATCACTGGGAACATCTCGGATTGAGACAACCGCGGGGGCCGGGATCCAAAAATGGCTTTTGGGCACGATGTGCGCCGCAGTAAAAAAATGTCGGCGCCTCACAACCTTCGTCTGGTGAAAACCCCAAAGAACAAGCTTGTTCTCCGGGGCAAAAAGCGGGTGATGGGATTCGAACCCACGACATTCACGTTGGCAACGTGACGCTCTAGCCACTGAGCTACACCCGCATTCCGGTTGGAAAGCCCAAAACTGGGACCTCCCGAGGGAACCGCTTCCTGGATCAAATTGATCCAATTTACCGGCAAAAACGGATTATACGAGTGGCCAATGGCGTTGCAAGTGCCATTACAGACCGAATGGAAGATAAAGTCCAGCATCATTTAATTTGAATATGGAATCGAATAACGCTAAACTACGGCTTCGATTTAGCCTCAATGTGTCTGCCGCAAACATCGTGTTCACTCCGAGCTGAGGCAATCACAGGGCAAAACGGTTGGGTTCAAATCCCGCCTTTTTGCCGTGCCCCCGCCACTTTGGTGCGGAACATACAGGGCAACCGGTTGACCCGTCCGGTACCGAATTCAGATAGGCATTCAGTGCAATGACTCGTCAAAAAGGAAGTCTATGTTAGAAGCGAAGTTAGTTGTCGTTGGCGGCGAAGCAAAGCAGGCGGAAGTCCGGCTCAAGACGCTCCCGGCAACGATCGGCCGAGCTCGGGAAGCGACCCTGACGTTGCCCCATCCCCTGGTGAGCCGCAAGCATTGCGAGATATTCGAGGAAAACGGCCAGCTCTACGTCAAAGATCTTGGTTCTCTCAACGGGACATACGTGAACAATCAACGGATCGATGGTCAACAGCCGCTGGCCCCCGAACAACTCCTGACTCTCGGGAACGTGACGTTTCGGGCCGTTTACCAACCGGTCGATCAAGCTGAGACTCAACCTGAGAATGGGCGAATTGAGGCACCTGAGCCTGGGAGCGTCGTTGAAGATCGTCCAGTCGACCCTGCCGAATTGCCCGAAGCGATGGAGATCGCTGATTTGCGAGTCGGTTCGGACGTTCTTCCCGCCGCCATTTTACCGGATGAACCGGTCGATGCCGAAACGGATCCGGTCTCCCCCGTCTTTGAGCCTGTCCAGTTAGCAGAGCCTGTGGTTGAACCCGCGGTGCCCCAGCGGGATATCGCGACGACTCATGGTGCTCGTTCTGCGGGGCAGAGCACGGTGCACGACCAGCCCAACCCGGATCGGCCAGACCGAGGCGAACAGCTCCCTTCTGCATCGGACACGGGCGAGATTGACCTGGGTCAACTCGCTGTTCCGCAGGCCCTACCGAGTGGCGATACCAGTGATATTCTGATTGCCGACGAGGAACTGGCCCAAGGTCCCCAGCAGTCGATCTCCGATAGCGCTATTGCCAACCTGCCCGGTGCTGGTCCAGCCCACGAATTTGCCGGTGATTTTGCGATTCAGGACACGGAAAACGCTGCGGTTGAGCAAGTCGATGCGGTCAAAATCGATTTGGGAGAAGAGGGCGACAGCCGTCCGAATGATTCCTCTTCGCAGCTTGAATCGTTCGTGCGAAAGTTACCTCGATAGAGGAACGGAAGCCCTCGGTACGCGCACGGTCAGTGGCGATTTTTGCTGTGTGTCCTGTCGTAGCTCCGCACGTTGGACTGCGGTAGAATCAGGGTGTCCCGCTTGAGAGCCAAAAAATGAAACGCCCATCTGAAATTGACCAAATGCTGATTCGCCGTATACGAGAGGGCGACAGTGATGCATGGAGTGACTTGATTAAACGATACGAAGGCCGATTGTTGGCTTTTGTTGATAGTCGGTTATCCAATCGATCGGCCAGTGAAGACATCGTTCAAGAAACGTTTGTTGGGTTTCTCAACAGTTTGCCCAACTACGACGGACGCCGTTCCTTGGAAAGCTATCTTTTTTCCATTTGCGCCTACAAGTTGACCGATCACCTCAGACGCGAAGGCCGTCGTCCGGCCATCCCCATGTCCGCCGGTGCGGACTCCAGTGGTCAGTGGCAGTTCACCGGGAGTGCCCGGCCTGCCAGCAGTATTGCGCGAAGTGTCGAGCGAAAGAGGATCGAAGAAGAGGCCTTGATAGAGGCCATTGAATCTCAGGTCCGCCGCTGGCAGGAGCGGGGAGATTGGTCCAAGTTGATGTGTATCGAGTTGCTGACGGTTCGCGGTCTGCCCAACAAGAAGGCGGCTGAGATGCTCGAATTGAGCGAACAACAGGTCGCTAATTTCAAGTTCGACTTCATTTCCCGCCTGCGCACGTTGATTAAGAAGCAGGGCTTGGCCCAGGAAGTTTTTCCTGAATTATACGAAGAGTAATGCGTACACTTTGCTCGGCGGTTCAATAGAAACGTTGGCCTTCTTTGGCCATTTGCCGCAACAATTCGCTCGGTGTCCACTGAGGCAGGTCGATGGCCAAGCGATCGAGATAAGCGTTGATCTGATCGATTCCCAGTTGTCCGGCCCAGAATAGGACACCTCCCAGCGAACGAGGGAACGACAAGCCATTAATGATACACAGGTCGATATCGCGTGGATCGGCCACGATCTTGTCAGCCAACAGGCGTGTGGCCTCCAATACCACAGCCGCCATGATCGATGGACCGATCTCGTCCAAGTCTAGCCGCTGGCTCCCTGTCTGATAATCAACCAACAAATCGGCAGCCGACGGGTTCGGCTGTCGTGGCCCGTCGATCCTTTCGTAACGATAGAAACCGCTCAGTGATTTTCGACCCAGCCACCCATGTTTGACCATTTTTGGCAGCACCGGTGAGGGCGTCAGGCTGCGAATGCCGTTATTCCACATCGCCCTGCCTGCCAGCATGCAGGTATCGGTACCGATAATGTCCATGATTTCAAACGGCCCGGCTCGGAACCCAAAGTCGCGCATCGCTTGGTCGATTTCGTCGATCGTGTGTCCCTGTTCGGCCAGTCTTAAGGTCTGATCCAGGATCACGGTGAGCAAGCGGTTGACGACAAAACCGGGTGAGTCTTTGACTGCCACCGGCATTTTGCGAATGCCACGGATGAAGGTAATCGCGGTCGCCATAGTTTGCTCCGAGGTTTGTTCTCCGCGGACGATTTCGATGAGCGCCATAATTTGGGGGTGGCAGAAATGGATGCCGCAAAATCGGCCCGGATTCTCGATCGCATTGACCATACTTCGCAAGGGAATGGCTGACGTGTTGGTAGCGATCGTTGCCCGTTCCTCGACAACGTTTTGCAAGTCACGAAAAACCTGTTGTTTGACTGGCAACGACTCGACCACTGCTTCAATCACCAGTTCGCAAGGCGCCAGGGGCTCATAATCGCGGCAGGTGGTAACCCGGTCGCTCTGCAGGTACGCCTCGGCTTGCTCGAGCGCCTCGTCGCGAATGTCCATCAGGATGACATCCAGCCCACTTTGCGCGCACGCTTGGGCGATGCCGCAACCCATGATCCCGGCTCCCACGATTCCCACGGTTTGAATCGGTTGAGGGGTTACGGAGAGATTGACAAAGCCGGGTTTCTTTCGATTGTGTTCCCCCAGAAAATAGTCATTCAACAACCCGTGACTAGCCGGGCTACCGTAGACCTCAGCCATGGATCGCGATTCGGACTGGCAGGCCTGGTCCTGAGAAAGGTTGGCCGTCTTGAGCATATGTTCTAAGACGATGGTGGGGGCAAATTGATAGATATCGGTCTGGTCGGCAATCCGTTTGAAATAGGAATCGCGGTACGTTTCCAGATCACCCGTCTCTCGAACCGGCCCTTGTATTTGCTCTCGCCGATCGATGTAAGCCTCGGAACGATTTGCCAGTTCAATTTGGGCT
>JAYZCF010000246.1:0-6078 GCA_036338455.1 Planctomycetota bacterium | reverse complement strand
GCTCTCAGCCAACGAACGGGCCATCTCAATCATTCTGTCTCGAGTAAGCCGGGGAGCATAATTGATCTCGGCAATGATTTCGATCGACCAAGGGGCAAGATCGGGTGGTTTCTTTTGCTGATCAAACAGCTGGGGTAAATCGCGGAGATCTTTCGGACCCACGACCAAAGGCAGATCGGTTGCTTCGCGCAAAGGTTCCAGATCTCCATCGCAATAGCCCGGAATCACGATACGCGTCGTTCCTGCCGGGATGTCCAGGCGGGCGGCAATCCAGCGGGGAGTCATCAGCGCGGCAACCGTGATGGGAAGCACTTGGATGTGATATTCAAATCCAGAGGCACTTGCCAGTTCCGAGAGCGTTACTCGCAACGCATGCTCCGCCAAGCGGCCCGTTACAAACAATATCTTTTCGGACAACGTGGTCAGCTTTCGTCGAGGGAACTAGCAGTGGAGGATGGCATGAAACAGAACTGGTTTTAGGGTTGTCGAAAATTTACTGGTTCGTAAGGCGCATTGGACTGATTGGCCAGCAAACGTTAAGAACGGTACCGGCCCGTTGCCCAAATTCTACCCCGATGGCTGGGGCCTACCTGTATCATCATAGAAACTGAGATCAGCCATGACAATTTGCTTGATCGATTAACGCGTAAGGGCTATTTTGATAGGGCCTCTTCCAGCCTACCGGGTTTTGCCCTGCACAGGTGCCATTTCTCCCCGCCGCAACTCGATCCCCATTACTCATGAAAGCACTGCGATATACCAAACGCCTGGTCACGTTTGACTCGACCAGCCATAAATCGAACCGATTGGTCAGTAAGTACCTGGAAATGAAACTGACCAAGCACGGATTCGTGGTGGAAAAGGTCAAGTACAAGGATTCGGCGGGCGTCAGCAAGGTCAACATTATCGCCAAGAAAGGGGGCGGACACGGGGGCCTCGGTTATTTTTCCCATTCGGATGTCGTCCCGGTAAAAAGCTGGTTTACCGATAAGTTTGGGCCGTTTGAACCAACCATTGGCAAAGAGCGGCTCTACGGTCGCGGTTCCTGTGATATGAAAGGATCGATCGCCTGTATGTTGGCGGCGGCTCAGCAATTCTCGGTAGATGATCTAAAACAGCCACTCTATTTTGTCTGTACGGCGGATGAGGAGGTCGGTTTCCATGGTGCCCGGGCCGTGGTGGAGGATAGCCGTACTTATCGTGAAATGGTGACCCATGGGACCCGCGCAATTATTGGCGAGCCGACCTCCTTGGAGGTGGTTCACGCGCATAAGGGATCGTATGAGATCGTGGCAGAATCGAAGGGGGTGGCTGCCCATTCCAGTACCCGCGAGGGCGTCAACGCGAACCTGGCAATGATCCCGTTCCTGGCAGAGATGAAAGCGATTCATGATGAGTCGGAAAGCGCTCCTCAATACAAAAACAGCATGTTTCAACCCTCCACCGTCTCCTGGAATATCGGCATCAAGGACGATGCGCAGGCACTCAATATCACAGCCGCGTCGAGTCGTTGCACGGTCTACCTGAGACCGATGCCCGAGGTGGATTTAGCTCCCCTCCTGGAGCGGGTGGTCCAGTGTGGTGTGGAACATGGTTTGCAGGTGCAAATCAACAGGTGGGGCGAACCGTTTTACACGGATCCCGATCATGAGTTTATTCGGGAGTCGGTCAAGTTGGCCAACCGGCCCAAGCCAAGAACCGTTTCCTATGGAACCGATGGTGGTGTGTTCTCGGAACTGGCCGACAAAATTGTGTTTGGCCCTGGTAGCATTGAGCAGGCCCATACGGACAACGAGTGGATTGCCCTGGAACAGCTGAAATTGGGTACCGAGATGTATGCCAAGATGATTCGGCATTGGTGTTGCCAATAGGAACCAGGACTTCTAGAGTGCCGGTTCAAGGCCCAATGATTCCAGTATGGCGGGGACAGATGCCAATGAGTTCTTCGGATCCAATTCCCATTGTTTACGGCCACGGGGATGCCTCTCCGCAGGGCATTCAGGAAATCCATGATTTCATTCAGTCGTTTGTCGAACGGCAGCAGCTGTTGCCACGATCCGCGGACGAGCTGGCGAGGATGCTGCAGCACTCGTTCACGGCTCGGGCTCGAGGGCGGCTGGTTGGTTTTGTTGCCTTGGAGATTTACTCGGCAAAATTGGGTGAAATCCAATGCCTGGCGGTTGATTCGGATTACCGTCGCCTCGGGATCGGCCGAGAGCTGGTTAGCCGCTGTGTCGCGCGGGCACAGCAAATGGAAATCATGGAATTGATGGCTATCTCCAACTCCGATGAGATGTTCCTGGCCTGTGGGTTTGACTACAGCCTGCCCAACCAGAAGCGGGCGTTTTTTATCCAGCCTCACGTTGATGATCAGTCCGATTGAGACGTGTTGCGGTGCAAGGGTACCGGGGTGACCAGATCGGATATCGTGATCGCGCCGCCTCCTTAGATTGAGAAGCTTGACGTCACTTTTTGAATTGCCTGACAGATGAGTGCTGCATATTCGCTATCTTGGAGTAACGATGGATGGTGCAAGATAACGGTCTGCAGCGAGGAGAACCGCGAATTGATCATTTGACCGACCTGCCGACATCGTTTGTTGGAGCGCCGCGTGAACCCGCGAAAACCGACGTCAATGGCGACACCCTCGGCTTGGATTGCGTTGATGAAGTCACCCCGTGGGCAGCCGCTTTTGACGTCCTCAAACAGCCACGGCAGCTTGTAGTAGGCGGGTAGGTAGGACTCTTCTGAGAGGACCTGCTGCAGCGGATTGAGGACGGAATTGCCCGCGGTGCCACGGATCAGCTCTTGGGCGCGGGCGTGACGTTTTTCATTGTAGTCCTCGATTGTATCGAGTTGGGGTCCCAGTACTGCTGCCTGCAATTGACTCAAAGGGAAAGCTTCGTTCCCACGACTGTTGAAGATCTTCGCGCGTTGGTAGATTTCCGCCGATTGAGTCAACAAGGCTCCCCCGCGCCCAGCCGACAGGAGTTTGCTACCTCCGAAACTCAAGGCGGCAACATCACCTAAAGAGCCAACCGGGCGGGAATCAATGTGGCCGCCCGGCATCTGGCAGGCATCTTCAACAATCGGAATGTTGGCCTCTTGGAGGATCTCTCGTATTTCTTTGAGGGGTGCAATCTGCCCATGAAGGTGCGAGACGATAACGGCTGATGTGTTCTCGGTGATTGCTTCACCGGCTGCCGCCGGATCCATTACCCAGCCCCCTTGAATCACGTCGCACAGAACCGGGAATGCCTGTACGGCTTCGATGGCCCGAAAGTTACCTGGGAAGTCGTAGCCCGCCAGGACCACTTCGGAGCCAGCCGCTGCCCCCAATCCGCGTAGCCCGAGTTCGACAGCAATGGTGCCACTGGAACAGAGCAAAACATGTTCAACCTGGTACAACTCTCGCAGTCGTTCGACCAGCCTGTCCGTCCATACAGAATCGTATTTACCCCAGCTCCCGTCGTTCAACGATTCGAGGATCGCCTGGCGGATCGGTTCGTCCGCAATCGGCCAATCGGGAGGGGGGCTATCGATGACGGGTGTTCCACCGTTGATTGCCAATTCAGGACTCAAGACAACACCTTTGGTAACGCAAAACGAACCGGCATCGTCGCCGGTGTCGGTAAAAAAGACTTTACCTGGTAACCAATGTACCCCGTGTAGGACCCACCTGACAAATGGACTGCTGGAAGATCTCGGTTTGACTGGCCGAAAGTCACCCACCTAAGCGATTAAAAATGAATGAAAAACAGGATTGATAAACCTGGCGAGGTTCCGATTATCCCGTTTTTCTTCTCCCCTGTTGATGAGCGCGGTACGCTCTGAATCCCACGTTTTTCGCAGGGTCTTTACTTGGCTTGCCCCGGTTTCCCTCCCCGTGCTAGCCATCCCAAGGGCCGTTGCCGTTGACCTGCTGGCCGCGGACCAGTAATAGGCATACGGCTGGGGGCTGCCGCTTGAATTTTCGAACGACTAAGCAGTATTAACTGCAATCAATATGCGACACTTGTGTTTAGTAAAATCGACGAGTCTCTTGTTGTGCGCCTGCTTGACCCTCCTGGTCGGTTTGACCGGTTGTAAGCTGGACGATATGGGCGACGCCCGCAAATTTGCCGATGTCATCCTTTTGACTTCGAACCCGCAAGTCGAGGTCAAGCCGGCCAAGAAGTTCGACTATCGCGGCCCGCTCCGCCGTTTATGGGCCAAACGTCAACGACCTTCGGAGCGTACTCTTCTCTTTCTGCGCCGCAACAATCTCGAAGAGCAATATGAGTCCTCGCCGTCTGAGACGGTCGCCTATGTTCAGGAAAACTGCCGCCTCAGTCCGACCATGGCGCAGGTTCACGCGATTGCCGAGCTGAGTGAAATTGAGGCAAATTGGTTGTCCCAGGTCGGTCAACAGAAAGAGGCGGTCCAGCTTTATTTGACGTCGATTATTCATGCTTATCAGTTCCTGTTTGCTCCACAACTGAATCTCAAACGAAATGCTTACGACCCGCAGTTTCGCCAGATTTGTGATACCTACAATCGCTCGCTGGAAGGGATGTTGAAAATCATGTGTCCCGATTCCAGGTTTCAACCAGAGCATGTTTACGAAATCTTGGCGGCGGGGGATTTTCGTGTTGAATTCGAAATGCAGATTGAAGGTCGCTGGAAGGCTGAAGAGTTTGAGCGTTTCGAACTGGTTAGCGACTTTGAAATGGACGGGCTGGAGAACAGCTACAAGACGTTTGGTCTGGGAGTCCCGTTAATCGCCGTCCGTAAGGCAACCGACTCGGCAACCGGTTTTGAGCAGTACTATCCCCCTTCTCTGGCGATGCCGATGACCGCGTTTTGCGAGGTCGATGGGCCGGAAAACGGCGGAGATGCCTATCGGGTGAAAATGAGGCTGTTTGACCCATTGGAGACCTCAATGGTATCGGTCGAAGGGCGAAATATTCCGCTTGAATCGGAGTACACCCTGCCCTTGGCATATTACCTGAGCGACCCGTTATTGAATTCGAGTGTCTTGTCGGCCGCGACCCTGCTGAGCGCCGATATCGCGGACGAACTTTACGGCATGTACATGATTGAACCGTACGATCCCGAGAAAATCCCGGTCGTCATGGTGCATGGGTTCTGGTCGTCTCCCGTCACCTGGCTACCGATGTTCAATGATCTAAGGGCGAATCCGGAAATCCGTAAGCAGTACCAATTTTGGTTCTATATGTACCCGACAGGCCAGCCGTTTTGGATCAGCGCTCGTCAATTACGCGACGATCTGCTCGAGCTTCGGCATACGGTAGACCCGCTCAATCAGTCGGAATCGATGGAGCAGATGGTCTTGGTCGGTCATAGTATGGGAGGTCTGCTTTCCCGCATGCAGACGATCGACAGTGGTGACCAGTTCTGGAACATTTTCAGCGAAGAGCCATTCGAAAAAATGAAGGGTGACTTGGCGAAGTTGAGTGACCTCAAGAATCTGTTTTACTTCGAAGACAACCAATCGGTTGCTCGAGTGATTACCATTGCCTCCCCTCATCACGGCACCCACTATTCAAATTCCTTGACCCGTTGGGTAGGACAAAAGCTGTTTTCTTTGCCTCAGATGTTGGAATCCCAGTTTTCCGATTTTGTGGACCTGAACCGGGAGAACCTTCGTAATATCAAGACACTTACGATTCCAACGAGTGTTGACTCCCTAGCGCCTGATTCCCTGTTCATTCAGAAGATGGCGGAAATGGGACGGGCCAACCGGGTCATGTTTCATAATATTTACGGAGATAACTCCGAGAACAGCTGGTTACGCTTTTTCAATGCGGATTGGATTCGACCGGGCGACGGCGTCGTTGCGGTAGAGAGTGCGAAAGTTCAAAATGTCCAAAGCGAGGTCGGGGTTACCGAGGAACATGCGGAAGTTCATCGCCATCCCAAGGCGATTGTCGAGGTGCGCCGGATCTTGTTGGACCATTTGGAAGCCTTGGGTCGCCTTGAAAAAAAGCCGACCTTCGATTCGCTGGTTGTGCCGGCCGGTTTCGTGCCTGACGTGAATGGTGTGCTTCCCGGTGAAATGCCAAGGGAAAACCGTTA
>JAYZCF010000245.1:0-4936 GCA_036338455.1 Planctomycetota bacterium | reverse complement strand
ACAGCATCGATCCGTTTCTTGTTGGACATGACCAGAGTATCTTGGCCAAAAGCGATCAAGCCGTGCATGATGCTCCAAGGTCGGAGGATGTCTGCGTTGACATGTGCTGGATAATAGCTAGCAAGGCATCGTTCTACCTTGCTGCGGCGCGCGATCATTTCGGGCGTCAGCACCTGCTCCGCTTTGCTGCCGGGCAGGATGGCCTTGACCTTGACGATAGCCGCCGACTGGGCCTTGCTTTTATCTTCCTCGAGCTTTTCTTTGTGGGAACCGTTGGAGGTGCGTTCCTTGTTTTCCTCCAAGGCATTCGCACTACGAATCGGGGCCAGCAGGCATACGAGGCAAAAGCCGCTGATCAAAACGTGTCGCAACATCAACCAGTCTCTCATCTTTCTTTGCAGCGGCAGAGCCGGGCCTGTAGTTTCCAATCGTCATCTTGCCAATCGGTAAAGATTGTGCAAACCGCATTCTTTAACCGCGCGCACTTTGGGACCAGTTCGCGCGTTCATTGGTGGTATCGGAAAATTGTCGGACAGACTGAATTGCCAATAACGATAACCTCTAGGATTAACGCAATTGGTTCGATTCCCGTTGAGCGGGAGAAATGCCCGACGGATTTCTAAGACGCCTGAAGGAAGGCTGGCGGTTAATTTGGAAAAAAAAAGCCCGAATCGAAATTCGGGCCAAAGTTGCCGCGATTTGGCTCAAGCCGCGGTTTAATACTCGACTTTCCATTTGAAATGGTCCCAGCTCATACCGACTTCACCGATCGGGGGTTACCAAAAGCGGCGAGGCGCTGGCTTGTGGACCATCCGGGCTTCCATTTTACAGGTCCCCGGCTCGATGAAGCGACTCAAGTCCCCGGACAAATCGACGGTGAAGGACTCGTCTTCGGCGATAGGCATTCTCTTCGTCCGGACCACTTCGTAGTCCGCTGTCTGGAAGTTGTACAAGGCAATTTCCTGAATTATCACGGGCCGACCCGTGACCGAAAAACCTTCGAAGGTGAGCTCGATCGCCGTGGGAGATTCTGACGGTGACGAGGCATCGAAAACAGCGTTCAAACCACGACGAATCTGCGTTTTCACGATCATGCTCTGATTGTCGCTGAAATCGAGATCAGTGATGTCCCCTTCCAGGATGCTGCCCGTTTCGAGGTTCAAGTTTTCGGAAACCACGTTTTTGGAACAGTGGACCCGTACAACATGGAAACTCGATCGTCCTGTTCATAGATGCGGATTCCCGGATTGGCATCCTGGAACAGCTCCAGATTTTGTTCCAGGATTTGGCCCGTTGCGGTTTGGGCGATGAGGCAGGTCAACCAAACGAGGCTCGGGGGTAATAACAATCGACTGTGCATGGAGATGCTCCGGAATGGGAGTTGTTGAAGGGAAGGTCGGGCAGCGCGGTTCCGTTGAATTTTCTTCAATCTCCTGCCTCTTATAACCGGTGTTGATCCGGAAGGGGTCAAGCTTGCCTCGGAGGGCGAAAGGGTGAGGCGTGGGAACAAGTGTTAAGCGGGCGCGGGTGCCGTCGGAAGAATCGGTCACGCTTCTTGTAAAGGGGGGCGATTCACCCTAACGTCATCAAAATGCCGGCTTTCGGCCGTCGATCTATCTTCCTGAATATCCCTTTACAAGTAATCAGCGGACGGTTTCCGCTAAAAAAAACTTACGTGTTCGTGTAAAACAACGAAGCAAATCGAGTTTTGTGACCTATCCCACTCGTCATTCATATCGCTCGGAGGCGGACCGGGACTATCAAAGTGATTTTAGGATGCATAGAGTAAGGAGCATTCTCGGGTGAGCGCGGTTGAATTTCAAATACGCGGTGCCCCATGGTGGTTTGGACATGAGGAGTCGAACGCGTGACGAAATCAGGTGCCAGAGGTTTTTATTTCTTGAATGTGACCCAGTTCTTGGGGGCATTCAACGACAACATCCTAAAGCAGCTATTGATTTATGGTTTGGCCCTGGGGGGAATCTGGGCAGGCACTCTCGGCGAGGGGGGGCAGGCTTGGGCGTCGATCTGTCTGGCGATTCCGTTCGTTCTGTTCTCCGGCTTTGCTGGCCAGTTTTCAGATAAGTACAGTAAGCAGCGTGTCAGCATTGTGGCCAAGTGGTCGGAAATTCCGATTGCGTTGCTCGCCTTTTACGGACTCTGGCATCAAAACCTCACATTCGCCATGACCGCGCTCTTTATCATTGCCATGCAGAGCACTTTTTTTTCACCGGCCAAGTTCGGGATTTTGCCTGAGCTGGTCCCTGTCCATAAATTGAGCCGGGTCAATGGGACGATCAACATGTTTACCTGGGCGGCCATCATTCTCGGCTGCTTGGCGGGTGGGCCGTTGTATGAACATTATGCCGGGGCGGATGGCGTAGCACCCATGCTGTGGTTGCCCGGGGTTGCCCTGCTAATCGTAGGCGCGCTGGGGACGATTGCTTCCCACGGTATCAGCCCGGTTCCGGCACAAAATCCGAAACTGAAGATCAGCTATTGGATCTTGGATGGTTACTTCCATATGTATCGTAAATTTCGTGGTACGACAGCGATGACAGCCCTGTATGCCTACGCGTTTTTCTACATGATCATCGTTGGGGTGGGTGCCATGATTGTGGCGGATTACAAGACGCTGCTAGGCATCACCTATACATGGACGTCTGTGCTATTTGGTATTCTGGTGGTTTTCATGGGTGTCGGTGACTACATCGCCGGGCTTGCATCGAAAGGCCGCATTCGACACGAGATGTTAACCTTCGGAAACCTGGGTGTGGTAGTTGCCTTCATGGCCCTTGGATTGGTTCCAGGCAATTACTATCTCGTGGCATTGCTCCTTGGAGTCGGCGGTTTCATGTGTGGATTCGTGATGGTTCCATTGCAGACGATGATTCAGTATCTGGCTGGAGATGAACAACGAGGCCAGTTTATTGGATTCTGGAACTGCGTCACGTTCAGCGGTGTGATTGTCGGAAACCTCGCTTTTTACGGAATTCGGAATCTTGGTGTTCGTCCGGAACACCTTTGGATCCTGTGCGCCTTGCTGACGGTCGTATTTCAACTGCTCTATTTCTTCCGCTGGCGACGGCCATTTGCTGAGGCGGTCAAGGATGTCAAAGTGGAAAGTCATTAAAACATGACTAACCCTGACGGCGCCAGTTGCCCCCAGTCTTGAAGAATGGCTACGCGTCCGATACGCGAAGCGCCTCTTCCCAGTGGATGTGAGCGTCCAACAATCGAGTGTAGCGGTGGTAGACGTCTGCGTACTGGCTGACGGCTTCAGCTTGGGGCGCAAAACGTGTCACGTTTTCCGAGGCGTGGGACGCGAGGAAGCTCGCCCAGTCCCCTACCGTGCCCTGCTGACAGAGATGTCGAAAGCGCCCCAGCAGTGCGGCACCCCAGGCGGAGCCTTCGCTCGCGCTGTCAAGCAAGCGGACCTCTGTGTTGAAGACGTCGGCCAGGATCTGGCCGGTCTCCGGAGTCTGGGTTAAACCGCCGGCCAGGATGATCTCGGTCCGCTCAAATCCCTGTCGGTCGAGGACTTCGCTTCCTCGGCGCAAGTTGAACATGGTGGCCAGCAGCCCCGCTTTGACCTGGTTGCCGGCTGTTGCATTATCGGGATTTAAGCCCGTAACTGTAGCAGTTCCGCCACGCTGAACGCCCAAGCCAGGCTCATCATCCATGAAAGGGAGAGCCAGCAGGCCGCCGCAATCAGCCTCCGCGTCGATCGCTGCGGCCATCAGGTGGCGGAACGCATCGCCTCGCTCCATGACAGCCGCCTGGCCGAACATTTCGACCAGCGTGTTCATGAAGGTTGTCCCGTTGCGAAGCCAGACCATGTTGATCGGTTTTCCGTCTGGGGCACAGAAGTGGTCGACGGCCGGGCTGACCCCTTGGAACGGACGGTCACCGACCGAATTGGCACAGACGGATGTTCCAAAACTGACTGAGACCATCCCCGCCTCACCGATCAGTGAGCCGGCCAGTGAACAGGGCTGATCGCCCTCGGCCGGGGCGACTGGGGTTCCGGTCGGCAAGCCGAGACACTCCGCTCCCCATTCGTTCAAGGCTCCGCCATCTTCGCCCGCCCGTCGTACCGTGGGTAGCAGTTCACGGAGGGGGCGGACAGGTTGGTCGCGGACCAGCTCATCAAAAGAGTCGAGCATCGACTCGTCGTAGTCGAGCGTATTTTGGTCGATTGGAAACATTCCGGCAGCATCCCCAACCCCGAGATTCCACTCTCCGGTCAGTCGGTAAGCGAGCCAGCCGCCCGGTGTCGTAATGTGTCTGGTACATTTTGCGAGTTCTGGTTGATGTCGGATTGTCCAGAGCCACCGGGCGGTCGTAATCCGTTTGGGCATCTTGGTTCCGAGTCGATCGGTCAATTCCTGTCCCTCGTCATCGTTTCGGGCGTCACACCAGAGCCGCACGGGCCCCAGGGATTGTCCCTGTTCATTGGCCAGCACCTCGCCGTGCATTTGCCCCGAAATACCGATTGCCAGAACCTCAATCGTGTCGACATCCTCTGGCAGAGCGGAACGCATCGCCTGCATCGCCAAACGCATGGCGTTTTCCCAGTCCTCCGGTTGTTGTTCGTAACACCCTTCAGGTAGATCGGGCAACATCTCATAATCGGAGGTTCCCGTTGCCAAAACGTTCATGGATTCGTCGGTAAAGACAACGGATAACCCCTGGGTGCCCGCGTCAATTCCGATATAGCCTGCTCTAGTCATCAACGAATTCCCTAGTATGCGGTGAAAGGTTTACTGGCAGAATGTTATCAGATGCCGCCCTCGGTCTTCAAGTTTTATTTGGCACAGTAGCTCGTACAATCGTGCTGCAACATCGCTGTCTTACGAGGGCAGAGTCCATCGGCTGGCTCATCGGTTTAATCGCTTTCGAATAATCTTCAAGTGATAGGCGACGTGGCCACCCA
>JAYZCF010000244.1:0-6762 GCA_036338455.1 Planctomycetota bacterium | reverse complement strand
TTCAAGGATTACCACAATTTCCAGACTCCCTTGAACAAGATTCCCCACTATCGTGTCCTGGCAATCAATCGGGGCGAGCGAGCCTCTAAACTGAAAGTTAAAATCAAGGTTGATGATGAGAAACTGAACGGCTTGGCCAGCGAAAAAATAATCCCGGCCGATCACCCCAATGCAGATTTCATGAAAACGTGCCTGAGAGATGCCATTAACCGACTGATCATGCCGAGCCTCGAGCGGGAAATCCGTCGAGAGCTGACCGATCGTGCGGAACGCCAGGCTGTCACGGTTTTTGCCCACAACCTAAAGAATCTGTTGCTGCAGGCACCTGTTCAGAACCAGAAAATCCTGGCCATTGACCCAGGTTACAAACGAGGATGCTCAGTCGTTGCGATGGACAGCTGTGGCAAAGTGCTCGCTTCAGATCACATTTTTGTCGTTGGCAATCAGGAACGAAAAGCTGCCAGTGCCGAGAAAATCACGGAGCTCGTGAAACAACATGCAATCGATTTAATCGCAATTGGCAATGGTGCGGCCTGCCGGGAGGCAGAGCAATTGGTTTCCGATGTGATCGCCAACCACTTCGCCGAACAGAACCTCAAATACGCGATGGTCAACGAAGCGGGCGCGAGTTTTTACTCAACAAGCGAAATTGGCCGCGAAGAACTTCCAGACGTTTCTCCCGCGGTGCGGAGTGCCATTTCCATCGGCCGAAGACTGATGGATCCCCTATCGGAGCTGGTAAAAATCAGCCCGGCCAACATTGGCGTCGGCATGTACCAGCATGACGTCAAAGCAAAGCACCTGAGCGACTCGCTGGATGAGGTCGTTACCTTTTGCGTGAACCGCGTCGGGGTCAATGTTAATACAGCTAGCCCGTCGTTATTGCGTTATGTTTCGGGTTTGAATCAACTGACAGCACGGCGCGTCTTTGAATACCGGGAAGAAAACGGACCCTTCAAGAATCGCGCTGAGTTGAGACAGGTCACCGGTTTTGGTGATGCCACTTTCATCCAGTCTGCCGGATTCCTGAGAATTCGCGACGGCGATCAGCCCTTGGATTCCACGGCCATTCACCCGGAAAGCTACCCGTTAGCTGAGACGTTGATTCAAAAGGTGAACGCGAACCTAGCCGAACTCTTCCCAAAACCGAAAGAAACATCGCAGATCCCGGCAACCGATACAGTCGAAGAGACACCTCCTTCGGTCAGCGATGGGCCGCAGGATACGGCGACCGAGGGCGAGAGTGTGCCGGAGGTTTCAGGCGTCGTCAACAAAGGTGATGCATCGCCAACGCCCACCGCCGAATCCTTGGTCGAAACAACGGCACCTGAGGAAACGTCCGAACTCGCGAAGGAGAGTGAATCCGCAGGTGATGATTCAGCCGAACAGGCATCCGCGACGGTCACTGCAAAAATCGCCAGTCAATCGACAGGCCCTCGCTTATCTAATGAAGAATTGGAACGCCGCAAAGAGATCACCCGGAACCTGCGAGAATTGGATGCTGAAAAACTGGCCACCGAAAACCAAGTGGGCAAAATGTTGGTCAAAGACATCCTGCAAGTCCTTTGCCGTCCCGGTTACGACCCAAGAAACAAGATCAATCGCCCCGTTTTTCGCAAAGGCATACTTAAATTTGACGAACTCAAACCGGAACTGCAGTTTGACGCTCAGGTCGTCAATGTGGTTGACTTCGGTGTCTTCGTCGACATAGGCCTCGGGACGAGCTGCCTAGTTCATGTCAGCCAACTGGCGAATCGATACATCAAAGATCCCCACGAGGATTTTGCCGTGGGTGACGTGCTGCAAGTGTGGGTCACTGAAGTAGACGCCACCCAAAGGCGAGTGAAATTAACAGCGATCCGTCCAGGCTCGAAACGGAAACCTGGTGGCAAGCGAGGACCGAAACGAGGCGGACCAAGTGCTGCAAAAGGGCAGGGGAGTAGTCGCCCGCGCTCTACTCATCGGCACCAGCGACAAGCTGGAGGCAAACCTCGATTCAAGAAAAGTCACGAAAAGTCTCGCCGTCGTCCGCCCAAGCCGGTCAAACCGATTACGGATGAAATGCTCAGTGGCAACGCACCGATGCGTTCGTTTTCTGACTTAAGTCAATTCTACGACAAGAAATCTGAAACATCTCCATCGAAAGACTCGGAAGACAAGAATGAGTGATCCTAAAAAAAATGACGAACCTTTGGCCGACGAAGAGTTCTGGGATTTGGCCGATACTTTTATCGAAAACGCCGACAACCTATGTGAACTTTCACACGACGCCGGGAACGTCAGCGCCGCATTGCTCTTCGCTGCTTCCCGTTTCAGCGCTTTTGTCGTCGCGTCATCCGCTGAGGATTCAGCGGAACTTGCTGCCAAGCAGGAAGAGGCGACCGATTATTTTGTGGACCAGTTTCGACTGATGCTCACGGAAAACCTGAACGACTTTCAACAAAATTTCGACGAATTTTTCGCGGAAGACGAAACCGAATAACATTTCGCTCGTAAAACCATCTAAACGACCTCCGATTAAACGACCCTGGATATGGACTTCGAAGAAAAACTAAGGAAAGCGATCAACCGAGGCGAGGAACGAAGTTTTCACCGCAGGGAAGACCAGGAACAGAAGAAACTGTCTCGCGAAGACCTGAAAAATCGACATAACGAATTTCGTCTGAATCTGTCAGACCACATCGAAAAGTCGTTAAAAAAACTGATTGACCATTTCCCCGGCTTTGAATATGAAACCATTTACGGAGACCGTGGTTGGGGAGGCGCCATCTCACGGGATGACATTACACGATCGGCGATGGGAAAGAGTGGTTCTTTCTTTAGCCGCTTGGAATTGACAGTAAGACCGCTAAATGAATTCAACGTCGTCAACATCACCGGCAAGGGCACGATCCAAAATAAAGAGATGTTCAACTGGAATTACTTTAAGGATATCCCTGAAACCAATAGTGACGAATTCAAGAAGAAAATCGACGCCTGGATCCTGCAGTACGCTGAGCAATTCGCAGCCCGATAACGCTACTTAACCTAACGGTTGCACGAAGATGAGCTACCCCGACGACGGTTTCAGTGCCGAACCAGTCACCACCGCGACCGCTCCGCGCCGTCGAACGGGTTGTTTCCTGGTTGCCTCCCTATTGTGTGGCGTATTGGCGGCGGCCCTCTGGTTCGTCAACCAGCGATACCAGAGTTCAGTTGCCGCAAGTATTGATCCCGAAGAAACTCGCCCCGTAGAAATTGTTACGAACCAATCGGCGAACGAAGAGCCTGCGGCAAAGGAAATTACCGGGGTAACGGCCGGGATCAATCCGGAGGCGATCGCGGCAGCGAAACACCCCCTCTTACCCCTCTTGGCGGTAGCCCAAGAGGCCATTCATCAAATGGAGGAAAACGTCCAGGATTACAAGGCGACCGTAATCACTCAGAGCCAGGTTGATGGCAAGCTGGGAGAAGAAAATTACATGGCCGTCAAAATTCGTCACGAACGTGAAGATGGCGATCAGTCGATCCCATTTTCCGTGTACACCCGCTTCCTCAAACCCGCCAGCACGGCCGGCCAGGAAGCAATCTGGGTAGACGGGCAAAACGATGACAAGATCATCGCCCACCCGGCCGGCATGTTCAACCTGATCCGCCTGAAACTGAACCCTGACGGGGCGCTTGCCATGCAGGGAAACCGTTACTCGATTCGTCATATTGGCATGATGAATTTGTTGTTCAAGATGTTAGAAAAAGGTGAACAGGGGCTTAAAAACGAACAGTGTCAGGTACGAATTGAGCGAAATGTCAAAGTCGGTGATGTGGACTGCACCATGTTGGAAATCATCTACCCTGAAAAAACGCCCACGATCGATTTTCACAAGGCTCGCATTTTCATTGATGATGCACGAGGATTGCCGATCGCCTACGAGGGATACCTCTGGCCGGAAGAAAAAGGCCAAGAGGCACCGCTGTTAGAAAAATACATCTACAACAACATCGAGCTGAATGTCGGCCTGACCGACAAAGAATTCGATCCCGACAATCCGAAGTACAATTACCCGGGTGGCGATTGAAATTCGCTACGGGTACAGAATCGTTCGCTTCAGGACCGCTCATCTCATAGTAAGAAAATCGGAAACTGGTCGCTTAGTTGTCGACCACGAGGACCTCGCCCCTACCACCTCGCAATATGTCTCCGTGAAAAACCTGGTATTGACTGCAGGACAGCAAACGGCTAATCGAGCCTGAGCTTTCTCCTTGACCTGTCAGCCATTGCTGAAAAAGCTGGGTCATGGGAAATGAAAGCCGACCGCCTGCTCGAAAAGCAGGACCCAGGCACTCCCTCATCGAGCTCCCTGGTCGGGCTGGGGTCATGATGGTCCCGCGAATCATGCCACTGCCAAAGGCCCCTTCAACCCCCTGCCCTATCAGGATGGTACCGGCACGCATGTTCGCGCCCAATTGATGCCCCGCCGACCCGCCAATCAGAATCATTCCTCGCCTCATACCTGTCCCGGTCCCGATCCCGGCATTGCCACCGACCGAGAGGAACCCACCTTGGACACCCGATCGCGTCCCCGGGTAGACGCCACCCGTCCAATCTCCCGAGTCTCCCGCAACTCGAATTTGACCACCCCGCATTTCGGCACCAAGAAAATCAGAGACCTTTCCCCTTACCTCGATCGCCCCCCCCAGCATTTGCGCACCAACATGACGTCCAGTATCCCCCTCGACCTGAATCCATCCCCGCTGCAAACCGAGACCAATCTCATGCACAGCAGTCAGATCACCTTCCCAGATGTGGGTCAGGCCGGGATCTCCATGGTCTTGAGGATCGTCCAGCGGACTTGCGATGCTCTGTACATCAAACAATTCTCCTAGTTCATGTTCGACCTTGCCAATCCAGATAGAGCGGCGTTTGATCTCATCCAAGGGAGACTCGGCGAGCGCTTGGGGAAGAACTCCCCCTACCCGAATCGGAATTTTTGACTGGTAATTTTCGAGTCGTAATCGAATTGCCATCGTGAAACGTCCGCCCATAGTCGATAATTCAGGGACTCAGGCTAACCGAGTCCCCCGTGGTTTCCAAGATGGCCCCCAAGACCCCGCAAATCCACCCTGGCACGCTCGGTGTGATCATTCTCACCGGTGGCCATAGTCGACGGATGGGATGCCCCAAATGGAGTCTCCCGTTTGGAAGCCAAACCCTGTTGGAGCGGACCGTGCTAACGTGTTGTGCGATTTCTGAAGAAATCGTGATTGCCGCCAGCCAAAATCAAAAATTTCCAGACTTGGCTAGGCCAGCAACCATCCTGCGGGATAATCATTTTGACTGTGGGCCCCTCGAGGGCATCCGTACGGGCTTGAAACTGCTCCAAAGTCGTGGTTTGAAATGGGCATTTGTAACGGCCTGTGATGTTCCCAGCCTGTCGCCCGAAATCGCCCCCTTCCTGTTGCAACAGGCCAGCGGGTTCGAAGCCGTCATTCCTCATCGGGATGATCGCATCTATGGAATGACAGCACTCTATCGCTGTGACCTGCACTCGCGAATTGAAACATTGATTCAGCAAAAGAAGTTGCGGGTCTCTCAACTTGCCAGCTTATTGGAATGCCGACTGATCCCGGCCGACTCCCTTCGCGATGTCGACCCAAACCTCGACTCGCTCGAAAACTTGAATCACCCGGAACAATACCTCACCGCGCTTAAGAAGAGCGGTCTCAAACCGCCGAGTGGGTTTCCGGAATCGCTGGAACGCTAGTTGCCGAGCCCAGACATCGTCTCGGACAAATCAACCCGTGAAGCATCCGCCCACAACGCCTCAAGACTGTAAAAATCACGGGTCTCTTCGTCGAACAGGTGAATTACAACGGTCCCGTAATCCAGTACGATCCAGCGGCTGTCATCATAGCCGTCGATATGCATTCGCCTGTCCTTCAGATCATCTTCCAGCTTGTGGTCGATTTCCTCGCTCATGGCGTGAAGTTGACGGCGACTGGTTCCCGTCGCAATGACAAAGTAATCAAACATGGCCGATTGCTCGCTCATGTCGAGGACGACAATGTCGGTCCCTTGGTTCTCAGCGGCGGTGCGCGCAGCGGCCAAAGCCAAAACACGGCTTCTTTGAGGATTCACTCGATCCCGAGCGGCGCCCGACGGTTGGTGTTCGATCAAACTTGATTCCTGACTGAAACGGGGTGGAATTTTCTATTGTAGGCCTTATCACTTGCCGAACCAAGGTGTAGGTTCAGCAGTCTCGAGGCTGTATCTCCCAGCCCACAGTACTAGGCGAATCCAGTCCAGGGATCCGCCCATTGCCCCAGGAGGCGAGGAGGCAGAATCCCCTGGTATTTCAGCGCAGAATGCGTTGTGAGCCACGACAGGTCACACCGATCGATGAAAACCGAAATCGAAAAAAAACTGCAGCAGGAATTATCAGGGCGACCAACTCAATCGATCATAGTTGAAGGTTTCTTGCCGGCTGCGGTACTGGTACCTCTTTTGGTCTCGGAGACAGGTCACGAGCTGCTCTTCACCGTCCGCTCCCAACAACTCGTTCATCATGCGGGCCAAATTTCCTTTCCGGGGGGAAAGTTGGAACCGGGCGAAACAGCGAGCCAAGCAGCGAGCAGAGAAATGCAGGAAGAAATTGGCATCCTGCCCCAACACATCATCGGCGAACTGGATCCGCTACCGTCACCGGCCGGTTTCATTGTGACCCCCGTGGTTGCCATCGTCCAATGGCCCCAAGTTTTGTTGCTCAACCGCAACGAAGTCGAAGA
>JAYZCF010000243.1:0-5717 GCA_036338455.1 Planctomycetota bacterium | reverse complement strand
TTTCCTGGCGAACGCGTACCAGCCCTCTGGCCAAAGAGGTAAACCCGGCTGCAGTCTTCAGCCGTCTCTTCGGCGGACCCAATCATGCCGAGAACATGGCCGCAGAACAGAAGCGTCGGGCGCGACGGAATAGTATTCTCGATTTCGTCAGACAAGACGCCAAGAACTTGGAACACCAACTCGGCATTGCCGACCGACGAAAACTCGACGAGTACCTGTTTGCGGTGCGAGAAATCGAGCGCCGCATTGCCGCCAGTGAAAAACTTGGCAAAGTCGAGACGGACGTACCGGACTTCCCTCGACCCGCGGGTGTGCCAGCTGAATTTGGCCAACATGTCAAGTTGCTATTTGACATGATGGTCCTGGCGTTTCAAACGGACTCTACGCGTGTCATTTCCTTTATGTATGCCAACGCCGGTTCCAACCGAAGCTATCGGAACTTGGGGGTTTCGGGAGGACACCACCACCTCTCTCACCACGGAGGTTCAGAAGAGAAGCAGGAACAGATCAGTCAAATCAACCAGTACCACGTTCAATTACTCGGTTACCTACTGGATCGATTACAGGCTATTGACGAGGGCGGTCGATCTTTGTTGGACAATTCGATGATCGTCTATGGAAGCGGAATCGCCGATGGAAACTCCCACCGTCACACCAATCTGCCCATCGCCACGTTTGGCGGTGGGGGTGGATCCATTCAGACGGGGCGAAAGATTGATTGTGAACCAGGAACACCTCTGACCAACCTTTACTGCTCGTTGCTCGACCGCGTCGGCGCCAAAGTCGATTCGTTTTCTGACAGTACGGGGCGGATCGACCAAATGGGTGGGTAGCATGGTGTCGGCAAGCCTCGAGCAGGATGAGAACTGGATGCGGAAAGCCATTGACCTGGCCCTTCGCGGGCAAGGTCAGGTGGAGCCAAATCCAATGGTTGGCTGTGTCTTGGTGCGAGACAACCAGCTCGTCGCCGAAGGTTGGCATCAGCAGTATGGCGGAGACCATGCCGAGGTAGACGCGATCGCCAAAGCCGCTGGTTCGGCTCGGGGAGCTACAGCCTACGTCACCTTGGAACCTTGTTGCCATCAAGGAAAAACCCCTCCCTGCATCGACGCTCTCATCCAAGCCGGTGTCGCGCGGGTCGTGGTCGCCCAGGTCGATCCCTTCGAACATGTATCTGGCAAAGGAATTGCCGCTTTGCAAAGGGCCGGGATTCTAACCGAGGTTGGAATTCTGGAGGCCGAGGCAAAGATCTTGAATGCCCCTTATCTTTACCGAATCCGACACGGACTTCCTTGGGTGATCGCCAAGTGGGCCATGACATTGGACGGTCGTATCGCGACCCGGACGGGCAGCAGCCAGTGGATCTCCAACGAGACTTCGAGGCAGAAGGTCCATCAAATCAGAAGCCGCATGGATGGGATCATGGTCGGTATTGGCACTGCTTTGGCCGATGATCCCTTGCTGACCCCACGGCCGGCCGCAGGACGTCGACCGACAAGGATTGTGGCTGACACCAACGCACGTTTACCGCTCGATTCAAAACTCGCTCAATCCACCGACGACTACCCGTGCCTCGTAGCGGTAGGCCCGGGGGCAGACGAGGCCCGGTGCCGCGAACTCACCTCACTCGGATGTGAAATATGGCAAGGGCAGCAGGAACGGTCAGACGACCGATTGAAAAATTTGTTGTCCGATTTATCCGAGCGAGGCATGACCAATCTATTGGTCGAGGGTGGTGGACAGCTACTAGGCAGTCTCTTCGACCAAGGCTTGGTTTGCGAGACGCACATTTTCATCGCCCCGCTCATCGCGGGCGGCCGCGGTGCGATCTCTCCAATCGGTGGAATCGGTATAGAGCAAATGGCGGATGCCCCCCGTTTCTCCGCCACAAACGTTGAAGAATTGGAGGGTGATCTTCATTTCTGGGGACGACTGAAGCGATAAGCAGGGTTGGACAGAATGGATTGCAGAGGCACAAAACACAGGTTTTTCCTACCTCGGAGCAACGTTTGCCCCAAACCTCGCAAGGTTCTTTGACGACGGTCGACACCGTATCGCAAAACGGATTTACTCGCTTATCAGAGTTTCTACTCAACCGTTCTGCAGGTGGCGAATCATAGTACAATAGAAGCTTACGTTCCTCTGGCCCCCGCAAAGCCCCCCAACCCGATTCATGCTACGCAGAAAATTGATCTATTCAGGAATTTGCCTACTTGCCACAGTCTTGATGTCCGGGAGTGTGTCGCTTGGCCAGAAAGGTGGCGGCAGTGATTCGACGACTGTCGTTGCTGCTCAGGTCATCAAAGTCGAGCGTTCCAGTCAACAGACATTTATCGGCACCATTCAACCCGTTCGCAAAGCGCTGGTCGGAACCGCTGTGGCCGGCCGGGTGATTGAAGCACTCGTCGAAGCGGGAGACCCGGTAAAATACAACCAGGGAGCTGAAGTCGATCCTGACATGGCAGGCCAGCCAATGTTTGGCTTAAGGACGGGCACCCTCGACATCGAATTGGGGGCTGCCAAAATCCAATTGCAAATCGCCGAGCAGGGCCTCGAAGAATTGCTCACGAAGATGCCCACCGAGTTGGAACTAGCTCAGGCCAAGGCAGAAGAGACGGCTGCCATGTATTCCAATGCCGAGGCCGAATTTCAACGGATTGAAAAAATGCAAGATTCCGTTTCCACACTGGAGCTGGAACAGGCCAAACTCAAGTTCCAAATCAACCGCCAGTTATCAACGGCCGCCTCGATCAGCTTGAAACAACTTAAAGCGACCGAGCAAATCCGCATCTCCCAAGCGAAGTCACAGGTTGCCGCAGCTCGGCAGGAACTGACGCGACTTCAGGACCTGCGAGAAAAGTACACGATTCGGGCGCCGTTTGATGGCTTCGTGACAAAAAAACTAGCCGAGGTGGGAGATTGGGCAACGGCCGGCCAAGCCCTCGTGGAAGTGGTCCAACTGGACCCCATCGAGATTGTCATCAACGTCCCCCAATCTTACATCCATCGCTTACAACAGTCCCTCGGCGCAGGGGCGAATACGGTTCAACTCGAAGTCGACGGCATCGACCAGCCATTCGCCGGAAAAATCCAAAGGATTGTTCCCCAGGCTGATCTCAAGTTGCGATCGTTTCCCGTCAAAATCCGAGTCGCCAACCAGAAAATTGGTGACTCCTATGTACTGCAGCCGGGGATGATCGGCCGCGTTGGCTTGGCAATCGGAAACGAAGTTGAAATGTTGATGGTCAAGAAAGACGCGCTGGTTCTGGGCACAGCCGATCCCTCGATTTGGGTCCTTAAAAAGAAAGGCCCTTCGACAACGGTCTCCCAGGTGACGGTCAAAACGGGCTCGATGCTCGGTGAATGGATCCAGGTCATCGGGGATATTTCAGAAAACGACACCATTGTTTTGCAGGGCAACGAACGTTTGCGAGCCGGCCAAGCGGTTACCGTGACCCGGACGGAAACGGAATCGATCCCCAAGAGTTGAGGCATCATCTACAAGCCTTTCCAACACAGTCGAGATTAGCAAACACTCCATCATTTCTCAGTTGTCCATCGTAACGTGCACCCAACCACCTGGTTTATCGAGAATCCCGTGAAAGTGGCCGTGGCCGTCATCCTGCTGATGATGTTCGGCTTACTGGCGATGATCAACATGCCGATGCAGATGTCACCCGATGTCGAGCGTCCGCGTGTCTCGGTACGCACGCGTTGGCCAGGGGCTAGCCCCCAGGAAATTGAAAAAGAGATCATCAACGAGCAAGAGGAGCAGCTCAAAAGTGTCGAGGGGATTACCAAAATGTCCTCGGAGTGCTCCGACTCCAGTGGTGAAATCACCTTGGAATTCCTCGTGGGAACCAACATGCAGGAAGCGGTGCTGAAGGTAAACAGCCAACTGCAACAGGTGCGAGAATACCCTGTTGATGCTGACAAGCCCGTTATCCGCACTTCCAGCACTTCGGACCGTCCGATCGCCTGGTTCATTCTGAGCGCCCGACCGCCGACACCCGACAGACTGCGAGCGTTTGCCGCTCAACACCCAGAGTTCCAAGAAGAAATCGAGCGCGTTCTCACTTCACCCAATCTGGGACTACAGGCTTTTCGATTGCGGCAATTGGCCAAGGACCACCCTGAGTGCGAAGAACTCTTGCCCCAGGAAATCAGTGTGCCTGAGTATCGCAAATTCGCTGAAGACGCGATTGAATCCCAGTTCGAAAGAATCTCAGGCGTAGCGGATTCCGAGGTCCGGGGCGGGGAAATCCGCCAGTTACAGGTCATCGTCGACCCCAACCGATTGGCGGCACGAGGCTTGACGATTGAAGACCTTCGCCAATCGCTGATCCAGGATAATACAGATGTTTCCGCAGGTGATTTCTGGGAAGGAAAACGGCGCTATGTCGTCCGCACACTGGGTCAGTATCGGGACCTGCAACAAGTCGAAAACCAGATTATCACCAGTGATGACGGTCGGCCAATTTACGTCCGCGACGTTGCCGAAGTCAAAATGGGCTACCAGAAACCAACGGGATTTGTCCGCCGGTTTGGCACCACCAACCTGTCGATAACCTGCTCGCGGGATTCGGGTGCCAATGTCATCGATGTCATGCAAAAACTGAAACGCGAGGTTCAGCGACTCAATGACGGTGTTTTAGCACGTAACAACTTGATGCTTTCCCAAGTCTACGACGAAACCGTTTACATCAAATCGGCTGTTGGCCTGGTACAACAAAACATCATTCTGGGTGGCGCGCTAACCGTGATCATCTTGATGCTGTTTTTACATCTGAATGCCCGAGCCATCGTTTTCGTACCTATCTTGGCAGCTTCCGCCCTGGCCGCTGTCTTTCTCTCAACCTGGTTTTTTGGAATTACCCTCGCCCTGATTCTGATAGCTGGTTTCTGGTTTGCGCGTGGAACCCTGGTCGTGGCAATTGCGATACCGACCAGCATTATCGGAACTTTCCTGATCCTGGATGGCCTCGACCGTTCTTTAAACGTGATCAGCCTGGCAGGTTTGGCGTTTGCCGTCGGCATGCTCGTCGATAACGCCGTTGTGGTTTTGGAAAATATCTTTCGCTACTACCAGATGGGCAACCGTCCGGTCGAGGCCGCGCGCAAGGCAGTCTCCGAAGTCTGGGGAGCGGTCTTGGCAAGCACCTTGACCACCCTGGCCGTTTTCCTGCCCGTCATTTTTCTGCAAGGAGAAGCGGGGCAGCTGTTTGCCGACATCGCCTTGGCCATCAGCGCTGCCGTGGGACTCTCTCTGATCGTTTCAGTGATTGTGATTCCGACGGCATCGGCCCGCATGTTACAGGTATTTGATCAGGGGCCCGAGAGGTCACCCGGGATCGTTCAGAAAAAGCTGATCGCCTTCGGGCAAGGTTTTACGAACTTGGTGTTAAATATCAATCGCTTCATTCAGCGAGGCTGGCTGACTCGTATCAGTGTAGCGGTCGCGATCTTGGCCGGCGCCTTCGGGCTGGCCTACCTATTTATGCCCAAGATCGAGTACTTGCCCAGTGGCAACCGCAACCTGATCATCTGTAGCGTATTGCCTCCGCCCGGTTACAACATCCAGGAACTCTCCAAAATGGGAGAAGCCGTGGAAGAAGAGCTTCGACCTTACTGGGACATCAACCCGGAGACCGAGGACACGAGCCAACTGGAATACCCATCCATCGCTGATTTTTTCTACGTCGCGCGAGGGCAATCCG
>JAYZCF010000242.1:0-5224 GCA_036338455.1 Planctomycetota bacterium | reverse complement strand
CAAATGTCCCGGTATATAATGGCAACACTCGATGTGAACCGTTGTTAGTAATCATAGGCCGGACGGCAGTTCTGGCAAAAACCGCCCCTTTATCGATTATGCCCAACAGATCGCGCTCGACATGAAAGAAACGAGAATCCTAAAACTAACAGGATGGAAACCACGAAATCCTATGAAACCTCTACGACCCCCCATGCGTCCTCGGTTCGTTTGTTTTCTGGCCTCGGCGGTTCTTTTATTTCTGGGGACCATGCCGGGACAACTCAGGGCCGAAGATAACCCGCGCTACAATCGCGACATTCGACCAATTCTGGCTGACAAATGTTTCAGTTGTCACGGCGCTGACAGTGCTGCCAGAAAGGCGGGGCTTCGTCTCGATCAACGAGAGGCGGCGATCGAGATGGAGGCAATCGCCCCGGGTCAGCCGGACGACAGTACCTTGTGGGAACGAATCCTGACGGACGATCCCGATTTGCAGATGCCGCCTCCCGAAACCAAAAAGTCGATTACGGCAGAGGAGAAACGGATTCTGCGCCAATGGCTGGAGCAAGGTGCCGAGTACGAACCGCACTGGTCCTTTATCCAGCCGACGCGACCCAATTTGCCAGAACCGGAAGACCAGGGCTGGGCCAAGAATCCGATTGACCAGTTCGTCTGGGCATCGCTGAAATCCCGGGGCCTCCAGCCCGCTGCTGAAGCGGATCCACGAACGCTGTTTCGCCGTCTTTCTTTGGATGTCACCGGTTTGCCCCCGCAGATTGATGACGTCGAATCGTTTGTCAAAGATTATCAGGCCCAACCAGAACAAGCGCTCGATCAATGGATTGACCGTTTGATGAGCCGTTCCACGTGGGGCGAACATAGGGCCCGTTATTGGTTGGACGCAGCCCGTTACGGCGATACGCACGGTCTCCATTTCGACAATTATCGGGAAATGTGGCCTTACCGCGACTGGGTCATCCGCGCCTTCAATGCGAACCAGCCCTTTGACCAATTCACGCGGGAACAACTGGCGGGCGATCTTTTACCCGATGCCACCACAGAACAACTGGTGGCGACCGGGTTCCAGCGTTGCAATATCACCACCAATGAGGGTGGAACGATCGATGAAGAAAATCTGGCCCTGTACGCAACCGATCGGGTCCAGACATTCGGTTGGGTTTATCTCGGCCTGACGACCAACTGCGCTCAATGCCATGACCATAAATTTGATCCATTCACGATGAAGGATTATTACTCATTGGCCGCGTTCTTCCGCAATACGACCCAAAAACCAAAAGACGGCAATGTGAAAGATGGTCGTGGCCCGAGTCTGGTCGTTCCGGTCGGCACCGACCGTGAGCGCTGGGATGTGTTGCCCGGGGAAATCGAACAGGCGAAGCGGAAGCGTGACGCACGAAAACGTGTGGCCCAAGACGATTTCCAGGCTTGGGCAAACGTGACCCGTCCTGAAAGTCTGAATGGCAAAGTCTCCGCTGAGGGTTTGGTCCTGCACGCGTTGATGAATGAGGGGCAGGGGACGCAGGTGTCGGCCCGAGTGCCAGGTAACACGACTTTCAAAGCCAGTGGCCCTTGGCAATGGCGGCCCGAGGGGCAGGTTGGCCCAGCGCCTGTCTTCAAACCGGGCGGCACGCTTGATCTGGGAGAAAATGGCGATTTCGAACGGGACGAATCTTTCAGCTACGGCGGTTGGGTCCGACCTAATGCGTCAATTGGCGGAGCCGGAATTATTGCCCGCATGGATGAACAGGCAAATTTCCGGGGGTTCGATCTCTGGCAACAAGGCCTTTCCCTGGCAGTGCATCTGGTCGACAGCTGGCCCGCAAATGCGATCAAAGTTTCGACGCCTAAGCCGGTACTCAAGGCTGGCCAATGGCATCACGTTATGGCGACTTATGATGGGTCGGGGAAGCCGGCCGGGATAAAAATTTATGTCGATGGGAAATCGGTCCAACTGAGGACCGACACCCATACCCTGCAACCGGATGCATCGATTCGAACTGCGACTCCGCTGCGCGTCGGTCAACGGAGTCAAGGCGCCGTCTTCCAGGACGGCTCGGTCCAAGATGTGCGCGTTTATCAACGCGCCTTGGCAGCACCGGAGGTTCTGGTCCTAGCTGAAACGGCGGCCGCTCGCGCCTTACTCGAAATACCGACCGATCAAAGGACCAAAGACCAGACGGATTCCCTGTTCCGGTACTACCTCGGATCAGCCGATTCAGAATTTCCTGAATTATCCGAAGCCGTTGAAGCCTTGGAACGTGAGAAGGAACAGATTCGGGGGCGAAGTCCCGTCACCCATATACAACAGGAGAAAAAAGGAAGCCCGGCCATGGCCAATATCCTGATGCGGGGTGAATACGACCAACCGGGTGATTCGGTCAACGCCGCACCGCCTGGCTTTCTGCATCCACTGCCCTCAGGCGCGACTCCTGACCGTTTGGGACTGGCCGAATGGCTTGTCGCTCCGGCGAATCCCCTGACCGCTCGTGTAACGGTCAACCGTTTTTGGCAACAGGTCTTTGGTCAGGGCTTAGTTACCACTCCGGAAGATTTTGGCGTGATGGGCGCTTTGCCCACACATCCGGAACTCCTCGATTGGCTGGCGATCGAATTCCGCGAGGATGGTTGGGACGTCAAACAATTTTTCAAGTTGATGCTGACCAGCGCCACCTATCGTCAATCGGCGGTAGCCACGGCCGAGAAGCTGGAAAAGGACCGGGATAATCTCTGGTTGTCACGGGGGCCCCGCTTCCGCATGGATGCCGAAATGATCCGGGATTCCGCGCTCCGTGCCAGTGGTCTCCTCTCTCCAATGATGTACGGACCGAGCGTCAAACCTTACCAGCCGAATGATATTTGGAACATCGTCGGTCTGCCCGGAGGAGACACCAGAAATTATGTCCAGGATAAGGGGGACAACCTGTACCGTCGCGCTCTCTATACCTTCTGGAAGAGAATGGCACCTCCTCCGAATTTGGAGGCGTTCAATGCTCCCAGCCGGGAAGTTTGCACAGTCCGGCGCGAGCGGACAAACACTCCTCTGCAAGCTTTGGTTACGCTGAATGATCCCCAATACGTAGAGGCGGCGCGCGTTCTGGCGGAGCACTGTTTAGCCCAATCCGGTGATCAAAAATCAGAGGTATTATCCAAGATGTTCGAGAGGATCCTCGCACGGCAGGCCCATTCGCGTGAAGAGACGATCCTGCTCGCCGATCACCAGTATTACTTCGAACATTACAGGGACCACCCGGCCGATGCCCAGGCGTTATTGAAGATCGGTGAAACCAAGGCGAATCCGAAACTTCCGCTCGCACAGGTGGCCGCTTGGACGATAATCGCCAACCAGATCTTCAATCTCGATGAAGCGTTGAATAAGTAAATAGGAACGTCATGAACCAGCAAAAACAGATCGAACAACTCTATTCGAACCGCCGTGAATTTTTCGCTAGCGGAAAAAATCTGCTGGGTGGAGCAGCCTTGGCGAGCCTGCTGGGCCCCGCCTTCGGCGGCTCGGCGTTTGCGAACGATCATGCGCCTCAGGGCCCTCATTTTGCGCCTAAGGCAAAACGTGTGATTTATCTCCATATGGTCGGCGGACCAGCCCAGATGGACCTGTTCGATTACAAACCGAAAATGGCTGATTGGTACGACAAAGAATTGCCCGAATCGATCCGCAATGGCCAACGGCTGACGACCATGACCAGCGGGCAAGCCCGCTTTCCGATTGCCCCTACCCGTTACAAATTTAGCCAAGCAGGAGAATGCGGCCTGTGGATGAATACCGAAATGCTCCCCAAGCTTTCCCAGAAAGCGGATGAAATATGCTGGATGCGGAGCTTGCATACCGAGGCCATCAATCACGAACCGGCCATCACAGCGATGCAGACAGGCAATCAGGTGACCGGTCGGCCCTGCCTCGGTTCGTGGGCCTCCTACGGACTGGGTTCTGAAAATGAAAACCTACCTGCCTTTGTCGTGTTGGTTGCGATTCCGTCCAATCGAGACCAGGAACAGGCGATCTCTTCCCGCTTATGGAGCTCCGGCTACCTTTCCGGAGAACATGCGGGTGTCCGCTTTCGCAGCTCCGGCGATCCGATTTTGTATATCAACAACCCGGCTGGCGTGCCGGACGCCATTCGGCGCCGGTCGATTGAAGGCGTCAACCGATTGAATCAGTTGAACCTCGAGAAATGGGCCGATCCGCAAACGAAGACTCGGATCCAACAGTATGAGATGGCCTTCCGCATGCAGGCGAGTGTGCCGGAATTGACCGATATCAACCAGGAACCAGCGCATACCTTTGAGTTGTACGGCGAGGACGCCAAAAAGCCAGGTACCTTCGCCAATACGGTTTTGATGGCCCGCCGCCTATCGGAACGCGGGGTTCGCTTCGTCCAGGTGTACCATAACAACTGGGATCATCACGCCAACGTGAAGGTGCGCATGCCCGCGCAATGTAAGGATGTCGACCAACCGTGTTATGCGTTATTGGAAGATTTGAAACAGCGAGGGTTACTGGAGGATACGTTAGTGATCTGGGGCGGTGAATTTGGCCGAACGATTTATACTCAAGGCAAACTCTCCCAAGACAACTATGGCCGCGATCATCACCCCCGCTGTTTTTCCATGTGGATGGCCGGGGGTGGCGCCAAAGGGGGAACCATTTACGGTGAGACGGACGATTTCTCGTACAACATCATCAAGGACCCCCTCCATATCCGCGATTTCCACGCCACCGTCTTGCACCTGCTCGGCTTCGATCATGAACGCTTCCATTACAAGTACCAAGGCCTCGATCAGAAATTGACCGGGGTTTTACCCGCCCGAGTCATTCCAGAATTGGTAACCTGATCACGCGGTTTCACCATTTATCCGATTTCGAATCCCTTTCCCACGGCTCGTCATTGGCTCGGATCGGCTGAATCGCACGTAGGGCTTCCTGCCCCGCTGACCGTTCCATATGTACTGCCAACACTTCCAGCGCTGGGACCGACGAAGCGGCATCAACGCCACAGGCCACATTTCGTCCGGCAAAGCAATTGTTGTAATTCAAATTACATTAATTACGACTCAATCTCCCCTCAATTCCGAATTGAAAATTGATTTCCGAAAGGATGAACCGGTGAAACCAAGCCTTATGCTTCTAAGAATCGCCCTGTGGGCCATTTTGGCGATGGGATTAACCTTGCCGACTTCAGCCACGTCGTATGGACAAAACATC
>JAYZCF010000241.1:0-4195 GCA_036338455.1 Planctomycetota bacterium | reverse complement strand
TCTGCGGTTATAATAATGCAATACTGTGGGTTGCCTGCCGAGCAGGCTCGGGGTGAGCCTATCCAGGTAAAGTGGTCGCGAGACAGAAAAACATTGAGAGAGAACTCGGGGGCGTGATGGATAGGAAATATGAACGGCGTTTGCCCCGATGCACCGTCGGTCTCGTCTGGTTAGTTATTTTCGGATCTCTTGCCCCGGTACGACCGGTCCGAGCTGAAGGACCGTCGGAACTCCCCTCCAATGTGCTATTGATTCTGGTCGACGACTTGAAGCCTGCGCTCGGATGCTACGGGGACCAATTGGCTCGAACCCCGCACATCGACCGTTTGGCAGGTCGTGGTTTGAAGTTTAATCTGGCCTACTGTAATCAGGCTGTCTGTGCCCCTTCGCGTTTCACCTTGATGTTGGGATCGCATTCGACCTCCACTGGGCTTTACGGACTAGGTAATCACCTGCGGAAAGCTCTGCCCGATGCTAAAACCCTTCCCCAACATTTTGCCGAACATGGCTACCGAACGGAGTCGCTGGGCAAGGTGTTTCATGTGGGGCATGGCAATTTCGGCGATCCCCAGTCGTTCAGCGTCCCCCATTTTGGAGACAAGGTGATCGAGTATCTCGAGCCTGGGAGTACCGAGGGGGGGCAGTTGACGCGCGAAGAGGCTTATTTCACGAATCAAAAATTGGATCAAATTCGATCACTGCCCCGAGGTGCTGCATTTGAGTCGCCGCAGGCCGAAGACGACCAGTATGCTGACGGTCGTGTGGCAGCCGAGGCGGTTCGACGCCTGGAACAGGCGGCCCGGCGCCGGAAAACGGAACAGGTTCCGTTTTTCATGGCAGTTGGTTTTGCTCGACCGCACCTCCCCTTTAGCGTACCAAAAAAATATTGGGACTTACACGATCCGGATGCGCTGCCGCTACCCACCTTCGAAAACCTGCCGGCCGGTGCGCCCCAGGTGGCCGGTAAACGGGGAGGGGAAATCAACAACTACGCGCCGGTACCGACGGACCAGCCAATCGATGAGAAGCTGAAGCGGGATTTGATTCACGGTTACTATGCCAGTACCAGTTACGTGGATGCTCAGATTGGCAAGCTGATGGATGCGGTTGATCGACTTGGCCTGGCTGGTAACACAATCATTCTCCTCTGGGGAGATCACGGGTTTCATCTGGGAGACCTGGGGATTTGGACCAAGCATACCAACTACGAACAGGCAAACCGGATTCCCTTGCTGGTCGTGGCTCCCGGCGTGACTCAGCCCGGCACGGCCACTGGCCAATTGGCCAGTAGCGTAGACGTCTACCCAACACTGGCTGAATTGGCCCGTTTGCCGGCTCCGACCGGTCCGCAACCGATGGATGGCGTGAGCTTGGTGCCCGTTTTAAAAACCCCCTCGAATCGAGTGCGGGACCATGCGTATCACTGTTACCCCAAGAAGAAAATGGGTCGAGCGATCCGTACTGACCGCTATCGACTGGTCGAGTGGAACCGGATCGGTGGTTCACCTGACAAAGCGGAGTGGGAACTTTATGACTACCGGGAGGATCCGCTCGAGCAGAAGAATCTGGCCAATGATCGGCCAGAGGTGTTAGCCCGTCTGCAGTCGATCCTGAGAGACTACCCAACACCCGTTCGTCGGGCGAAGTGATCGTGCGTTGTGGGCTCATCGAAAAAAGCGGAGCGCGGATACGTCGCATGTTTTGGTCAGGGACGCATCATCCAGATCTGCCGGCCGTTTTTTGTTTCAAGATTTGGGGCCGACTTTGACCGCGTTGGATAGATAGAGCTTGGGAGAGGATGGCAGGAGGAGAGTCGACGCCGACTCTCCTCACGCCGTTTTCTTCTATTCTTCGTCGAGCCAGTTCCAAGCGTCGTCGATCGCTGCTGGATCAAAGAACTTGATTTTCGCAAAGGGCTGGAAGGGCTTGCAGAAAGGGGCCATCCATTTCTCCCATTTTGCGTCACCCAACAGGGCGATTCGTTCGATCTTGCCACAGTGGGTGGTGGCCAAAACCGTATCGTCCCACATGGCATGCAAATCCCAGCCGTGAAAATCATCGAACCAGCAGAGGACTCGAACCTTCCCCGTTTTTTCAATCGCCGCATCGAATGCCGGGACCATCGTCTGATAGTCTTCGTGGTGCAGTGTTCCGGAAATTTTAAATCCTACAACATTGTCTGATTTGCTCTCTAATTTTTCGATCATCGACGGCCTCGGTCTGTTTCAGGGAACCTGTTTCTATGCTAAGTGGCGGATCAGAACGCCCATCTCCATAGCATACCGGTTTATGCGATTCTGGACAGAAGGTGGGCCTGCCCAAACATTGGTTTTTGGTAAAACGGCCATGCTACGGAATAAACCGCCGGCAGGCGTGGCTGGGAAAAGGTCCCCAGCACGGCCAAATAGGGTGAATGGCGGCAGTTGTCCTCTCACAACGACTGTTGTTGGCCGTTGTAAAACGGGCGAGGAACGAATTTTACCCATTGGTTGGGTACGGTAAGCAGACCTGAGCAATTAGGATGGTATTCAGGTTGATCTCCTGTTGGTCGATGATCATCAACTGTCTTAGCAGGGCGACATGTCGGTTGGGCAAAGAACTTGTATCTGGCGCACGGTGGTCGGTTTTACCGTCTGCCTAGTAAGCTTTGGTTCGTTCGCACGCGCTGAGGATGAGATCAATTTCAACCGGGATATCCGACCGATCCTTTCTGAGAATTGTTTCTTTTGCCACGGTCAGGATGAGAACCAGCGACAGGCCGATTTGCGGCTTGATCAAGAAGAGTCGACCCGAGAGAGTGGCGTTTTGGTCCCCGGCGATCCGGGACAAAGCACTTTGATCCAGCGCATCCATTCCATGGATGCGGATCTTGTGATGCCCCCACCGGATTCGAATCGGAGTCTTTCCGAAGCGCAGAAGACTTTGCTCAAGCGATGGATCCAACAAGGTGGAGAATACCAGCAGCATTGGGCCTTTGTTACCCCTAGACGGCCAAGTCAACCGGCGGTCCAGCGGTCTGATTGGGTTCGCAATCCGATCGATCTGTTTGTTTTGGCCAAGTTAGAAGCGAATGGCCTGAAACCTTCTCCCGAGGCGGACCGAAATAAACTGATCCGACGATTATCCATCGATCTGACCGGGTTGCCGCCGACACTCGAAGAGGTCCAACAGTTTGTCGAAGATCCGGAACCACAGGCTTATGAGCGTTTGGTGGATCGCCTGTTGGCTAGTCCCCACTACGGGGAACGCCTGGCATTGCCCTGGCTCGATGCGGCGCGTTACTCCGACAGCAACGGCTTTCAGCAAGATGGTGACACTTTCCAATGGGCTTGGCGAGATTGGGTGGTTCGCGCTTTAAATGATGACTTGCCATTTGATCAATTCACCATCTGGCAACTGGCCGGTGACTTGTTGCCGGAGGCAACGCTGGACCAAAAAATTGCCAGTGGTTTCAATCGTAACCACATGCTTAATGGCGAAGGAGGTGCGATCGCGGAAGAGCAGCGATTTGTCAACATGTTTGATCGGATCGACACAACGTCAACGACTTGGCTTGGACTGACGATGGCTTGCGCTCAGTGCCACGATCATAAATACGACCCCATCACACAGCGCGATTACTACAGCTTGATGGATGCGTTTAATCGTGTGCCAGAGACGGGAACTCCCCAGCGTCAGTCGAGTCGGGTTCGGGTCGCGGCTCCTTTTGTTGAAGCGCCGACGGAGCAAAATCGAGTCAGGATTGCCGACTTTGAATCCAAGTTGGATGAGGCCCGCAGGGTGGCCAATGCCGCAGCGGACCGCGCATATGCAGACTGGAGAGCTACCGAAGAACGTGTCCGTCAACTAGCGAAAGAGCTTGCCGATTATCGAGAGGCGTGTGCGCCCCAGTACAAGGCTTGGCAACAAGAAGCGTTGGCTGATTTGGTCAACAGGCCAAATCCGGTGGAGCTAGCAGGGATGATACAGAGGTTTTCACTTGATGAAGAACAAGGAGTGGTGCTCAAGGAGCTGGTTGCTGGCCTGGATGCGTCGTTGGTGGAAGGCAAATTAGAGACCGGCGAGCGCCTTGGAGACGTGGGACTGAAGCTGGATGGTAAGACCCATTTCGACTCGGCAAATGCTGCCTCGGAATTGAAATCTGATCGTCCCTTTACGTTGGCTTTATGGATAAAGAGCGACGGCAAGGCGGGCG
>JAYZCF010000240.1:0-10314 GCA_036338455.1 Planctomycetota bacterium | reverse complement strand
GTTTCCAAGGTCAAGAAGGGTGTGGCGGAAGTCCTTAAGCGAGAGGGCTACATCTGGGATTTTGAGTGCGAGGATGGCAGCCCGGTAGGTTGCCTGAAAATCGAGCTCAAATACGGTCCCAGTGGTGAAAAGGTGATCCGCAAGATTCGCCGTGTCAGCAAACCGGGGTGTCGGGTCTATTCTCGCGCCAAGGACTTGCGGCCGGTTCTGAATGGATTGGGAATTTCCATTCTCAGTACCAGTCGCGGCATGATGAGTGATCGGGAAGCCCGCCAGCAGAAAATCGGCGGGGAAGTGCTTTGTGAGATTTGGTAGGTCAAGTCGCCCTTAATCATTTTTGGATAGATTGAAAAACAGGTTGAATCAGAAATGTCTCGTATTGGAAACAAGCCGATTGCCATCCTCGACGGAGTGAAAATCAACGTCGATGGACAGACCGTTTCGGTGGAAGGCCCCAAGGGCAAGCTGAGCTACGAATGTCGTCCCGAGGTGAAGATCGAGGTGGACGGCGATGAAGTTAAGGTCTCCCGGCATAAGGATGATAGCAGCTCGCGGGCATTTCACGGGCTGACTCGCTCGCTGATCAATAACATGGTCATCGGCGTGAAAGAGGGTTACGAAAAGAAGCTCGAACTGCAGGGAGTCGGTTACGTGGCGTCGATCCAGGGGAACCAACTTTCGTTGCGGGTCGGCTTTGCCAATGAATTGAAACAGACGATCCCGGCCGGGTTGGACGTGACTTGTCCCGACCAGACGCATATTGATGTCAAGGGATGTGATAAGCAGTTGGTCGGCCAGTTCGCAGCCGAAGTCAGGTCGTTGAGGAAGCCCGAGCCTTACAAAGGCAAAGGGATTCGATACGTGGGTGAGTACGTTAAGATCAAACCAGGTAAGGCGGCCACGTAATCGAGACCGTTTTAGGCGGTCGGCGGATCCACTGGGACTCGTTGGTACAGGAATAGAAAACTCATTTGAGTGAGACGATAAAGTGAAATATACAAAAGCACTCAACTTGCAACGATGGCGGCGTAAGAACCGTGTTCGTAAACGGGTACAGGGCAATGCCGATAAACCTCGTTTGAGCGTTTTTCGCAGCAACAAGCATTTGTACTGCCAGTTGATTGATGATGAGAATGGTTTGACCCTGGCGTCCGCCAGTACTCGCGACAAGGATTTGGCCGGCCAGGTCAAATACGGTGGCAATTGTGATGCGGCCAAGCTGGTCGGTCAGGCGATTGCCGAAAAGGCTAAGTCGGCGGGTATCGAGCGCGCCTGTTTTGATCGTGGAAACTACAAGTTTCACGGCCGGGTTGCCGAATTGGCCAATGCGGCGCGTGAAGGCGGTTTACAGTTTTAGCAAGAAACAGTTCGGGGACATGGTCCCCAGAGAATTAGGTTGAGGAAAAAATCGTGGCAACTGACACTCAAGGCTCCGGCTTGATTGAACGAACAGTCAAAATCAAACGATGTGCTGCTGTTGTAAAAGGTGGTCGCCGTTTTAGTTTTGCAGCGATGGTCGTCGTGGGCGACGGTAAAGGGAAAGTTGGTTGTGGCTATGGAAAGGCCAACGAAGTTCCCCCCAGTGTCGACAAGGCGAACAAGCAGGCCACCCGTTCCATGATGGAGGTGCCCTTGGTGGACGGGTCCATTCCTCACCAGGTCAAAGGTCGGTTTGGTGCGGCGAAGGTCATCCTGTTGCCGGCGGGTGCTGGTACGGGTGTGATTGCGGGATCCGCAGTCCGGGCCGTTTGTGAAGCGGCGGGGATCAAGAACATTCTGACCAAGAGTTTTGGCAGCAACAATCCTGTGACGTTGGTCAAGGCAACATTGGATGCCCTGCAACAACTCAGGACCGAAGAAGATATCCAACGACTAAGGGGAGTGGAACTGTGAAAATCCACGATGTCCACGAGGGAATACAGAAGTTCAAGCGGCGCAAGCGGCTGGGTCGAGGAACCGGTTCGGGAACCGGCAAGACATCCGGTCGTGGTCACAAGGGTCAGCACTCCCGTTCTGGGGCTTCCCAACCGATTCATTTCCAAGGCGGTGCGATGCCGATGTTCCGGCGGATCCCGAAGCGAGGGTTCAACAACAAGTTTGCCTTGACCGTTGGTACCGTCAATGTGGGTGACCTCGAGCAGCATTTTGAAGCGGGTGAAGAAGTCACTCCGGAGTCGTTGCGAGCCAAGGACTTGGCCAAATACCGTTACGACGTGCTGAAAATCCTGGGTGATGGTGAGCTTTCCAAAAAATTGAAAGTTTCTGCCCACCGTTTCAGCAGTACGGCCCGGGAAAAAATAGAGAAGGCAGGCGGCGAAATCGTCGAATTGCCCGGTAAAAAGCCGGTTGTTAAGAATAAGATGAAGTCCGCCGGAAAATAGGATGGGTGAGCGACTTACATGGTGAGACGGACGAGAGTGATCCGGGGGAGTCGATTCCTATTGTCAGCCATCGCTTTTCGGCAGAGAATTGGCGTCGTGACCAGGCCTTGTTCGCTCGACAGGTCTGAGACGGATCGAGTGTTCAGCGGCGCATTGTTAAAAAGGGAATTGACCCAATGTTAGAAAAACTGCGAATCATCTTCACGATTCCAGAATTAAGGCGCAAGATCCTGCTGACGTTGTTTTTGCTGGCTATTTACCGGGTGGGATGGCAGATTCCGCTACCCGTGGTGGACCAGGAAGCGATGAGCGAGTTCGCTCGAAATATCGGTTCCAGCAATGTCGGCGATTTTTTGAAGAAGGTTTCCGTATTTAGTGCCAGTCAGTTGAACCAGGCAACCATCTTTGGCCTGGGAATCATGCCTTATATTTCGGCTGCCATTATTCTTCAGTTGATGGGTTCGGTCTACAAGCCGTTGGAAGAACTGAAGAAAGAAGGTGAAGCGGGCCGCAAGAAAATCAACGAGTATACACGTTACCTGACCGTGGTACTCTGCCTGATACAGAGTGCAGGGTTTTTGTGGATATTCATCATGGGCCAGGGGCTGACCGCTGCGCCGTTTGAAAATGATAATGACCAACTGACCTTTGGTTGGCAGATTACGTCGATCCTGATCATGACGTGTGGCTCCGTTTTCCTGATGTGGTTGGGAGAACAGATTGATGAGTATGGGATTGGTAACGGGATCAGCCTGTTGATTATGGCCGGCATTGTGGCTGCCATGCCCGGTGCTCTGGCTGGTTTGCTGGCCAATGCAAAATTTGAATTGACCAGCCTGACCAGTGGCGAAGTTGGTTTGGAAAAGATGTTGGTTCTGATCATGGTCTTTGTCGGGGTTGTGGTCGGCGTCGTGTTCATCACGTTGGCCCAACGACGAATTCCCACGCAGAGTGCTAAGCATGTTCGTGGGCGTCGTGTCTACGGCGGTACACGGCAGTACATGCCCTTGCGGATCAACCAGGCTGGTGTGATGCCGATCATCTTTGCCAGTAGTTTGTTGATGTTGCCTCCGTTCCTGTTGCAGTGGCTGGGACAAAATATGGGTAACAGTGTGCTGGGAACTTCGATTACCAACTTCGGGAATGCTCTGCAAGATCCGCTCTCCATGGTCTACAACCTGATCTATATCGGGATGATCTATTTCTTCTGTTATTTCTGGACGGCCATTACGTTCAATCCGAAAGAGATTGCGGAAAACTTGAAAGACAACGGCACGTTTATCCCGGGCTATCGGCCGGGTCGGCGTACCGAGGATTACCTGGAGAAGGTGATCGAGCGAATTACTTATGTCGGCGCCGGTTTCCTCTCCTTGGTCGCCGTGATTCCGACGATTATTTCCCACTCGCTGAATGTCGATTTCATGGTCGCCAACTTTTATGGCGGTACCGGTTTGTTGATCGCTGTCTCGGTGGCCTTTGACTTGGTCCAGAAGATCGACAGTCACCTGGTGATGCGGAATTACAAAGGCCTGCTGGAATAGCGGGTAGACAGACATTCGGCCCGGTTTGAACGGAACCGGGCTTTTTTTACGCCGGTTCGGCACCAGCTGCGTCCGTTGTGGCAGATCGCCGGAGACGGCCGCTCAACGATTGCTGATCGGCTTCGTAACGAATGGCTTATTAACGAATGGCAACGATATAGCAGAGCCAACTCGGGTTGCTGGGTGCTTCGTCACCTCGCTCCCATTCACCCGTGTCTTCCCCGTCTTCGTCTTCCCGCTCCCAGTAGACGTGTGTCTGGCTGAACCCCGCTTCCTGCAGCAGCTCACGGACTTCCGGGATGGTCCAGAATCGCCATTGATAGTGAAACGCGTGTTTCAGTTTGCTGCCATCCTTGAATTTGAAACTGATGTAAAAATTGGCGTCATGGTTGACCGGGTTGAACGTTCCTTGTTCCCAGTGATAGCTGAATCCCTTTTTCCCCTTCTTGATAACCCGTTTGTCAGAGGTTCCCTCCGCGTAGCAGTCTCCGCCGCCCATCATATCCATGATCATCACGCCTTCGTCTGCCATGTTGGAGCGGGCAACACGAAAGTACTCCCGTAGTTCGTCTCTGGTTTTGAATATCCAGAACGAGAAATTTTGGGCGGCCAGTACATCGACCCGTGGCCGGTTCTGTTTGCGAACATCCTGTTGCAGAACACGGATGCGGGATTGTTGCTGGGGTTTTAGACGGGAAAAGTTGTGAGCTCGCCCCCAGTCCAGGGGTTCACTATCCAGGTCCACGGCCATGGCAGTTCTCTTTTTGCCAAGTTTGATCCACTCACAGCAAACCGCAAACGTACCACAGAAATCTTCCCGCAAGGTGACTGGTTTCCGACCAAACGCCTCACGGAATGCCAGGTCAAAGAACTCGACCTCGTGTTCGGGAGACTGGACCGATTTGAGATAGCATTTGTACTTGTCAGCTTTTTGGGCGAGTGTTTTCTTGCTTTTCTTGCGGGCCATGGTGCGTGTCTCTGGGAAGCAGCTCAAATCGTGGATTGCCTATTGTAACAACGTTCAGAGGAGTAACAACGTTCAGAGGACTAATGAATTCCCCATTTTCATGAAAGCAACGGGGAACCGGTCGTGTTCACGGCGCTCTATCCGGTTCCCGTATGCTGGGGGTCCGGCAAACGGAAAACCTGGTAGGCGTTCTCCGTGGTTTGGCGTTGTAGTTCAGCAACCGGCTCTCCACGGCACTCGGCCAGGCATTCTGCTGTAAACTTCACCATGGCAGGTTCGTTGGGCCGTTTCCCGCGATGGGGATGGGGCGTGAGGTAGGGGGAATCGGTTTCTATCAGCAATCGATCCGAGGGGATGCGGGCGGCAATTTCACGTAAATTGGCGGCGTTCTTGAACGTCACCATCCCGGCAAAGCTGATATACATTCCCAGCTCAAGACACGTTTTTGCCGTCTCCCATGTTCCGGTAAAGGAATGCATGATGCCCAGGATTTGGCCATCGCGTTGATTGCGCTGCAAGGATTGCAGGATATCGTCTTCACAATCTCGCATATGAATGATCAATGGTTTGTTCAATTCAAAGGAGAGCGAAATGTGTCGATCCAGCCACTGGTTCTGCAACTCGATCGGGCAAGTATCCCAATAGCGATCCAACCCGGTTTCACCGATCCCTACGACCCTGGGGTGCCCGGCCAGATGCCGGACCGCATCCCAGTCGTCTTTCGTTGCCAGGTGGCAGTCATTGGGATGAATTCCGACCGAGGCGAAGACCTGTTCGTGCTGGTCGGCCATCTTCAGGCAAGCCAGGCTGGAAGCCGCGTCGGTTGCCACGGCCACCATTCCACGGACTCCGGCTTCGGCAGCGCGCGAAAGCAAATCTTCGCGGATCGTTGCGAGTTGGGGGTCGGTTAAGTGGGCATGGGTATCAAACACGAACCGGCGGTAGGTTGGGAAAATGAAATTGTGACGATTGGGACCAATCTGCCGGATAATCTACCGTCTTTCGTTCGGAAAAGGGACGCCCCCAATCAGAGCCGGGATCGACCGCTGGAAGGACCGTATCAGAAACGCGTTGAATTGGCAGAGTGTCATGTGCAGGTGGGTAAAAACGAATCGACCCTGGTGCGGCGCATAGGCATTGATGATCCAGGAGGCCTGCCGTTTTTAACGGTAAAATAGGTCAAGAAATCCAATTATGCCACGAATGAGCCGTGAAACGACCAAAATTGTTCGCTTCGTCGATGCGAATTTGTTGACTATCCCTAAGCACGTCGTAGAGTGAGATGTAAAGACTTAGGTAAAAATTTTTAACCCCAGCGATAAAATTCTGGAGGAATTTGGAAAACGGCCTTTTGAGCCATTTCAAAGGAATGTGAGATGTTGGTTCTGTCACGTAAAAAAAACGAGAGTATTGTCATTAATGACGACATCACCGTCGTGGTCGTCGAAATTCGAGGGGATAAAGTCCGCCTTGGAATCGAAGCACCCAAAGAGGTGCCTGTCCACCGACGGGAAGTCTATGATGCTATCAAGCGGACCGAAAACGAGTCCCAGGCTGACGCTTGATACGGGGTTAACCTGCGCCCTTTTCCCGTCCCGCTGGCGGCTTGGCAACGGCCCATTCTGATCGATCGCCCTAGGGCCGTTCTAGGTATTTGCCGCAGGAAAACATGCCTGAAACCGCCCGGTAGCTATTGACGACCCGGCTCCAGCGAGATTAATCTGGGTGGCTGGATTTGCCGATAAATAGGCAAAGCTCAACACATTGGCCCCTTCGTCTAGCGGTCTAGGACTCCGGCCTTTCACGCCGGCAACACGGGTTCGAGTCCCGTAGGGGTCATTTCAAAGCAACGCGCGCCGGAAACATCGTTTCCGGCTTTTTTTTGCGCGTGTCATTTGGGGAGCTGTTCATTCTTGACCGGTTGCGGGTCGCCAGCGGTGATCGGGACCCGGGAATCAGAGGATTGACTGGTTTTGAAACCCTGGCTCTTGCCAGACGATTTCATCCCGAACGATTTCATCCCAGACGCTTGTACCCGTGCTTCGTCTGCGTCACATTGTTTCTCGGCTTAGTCATTTCGTGTCAGGCGAGGAACCGACCGATGAATCAGGAACCCGAGCAGTCGAAAGATCACGTTGAGACAATCCGGAAACGTAGTATTTTTGATGGCAGGTACGTCGTGCTGTTAATTCTCGGCATACTCTTTACCCTTGGCTGGCTTGCGGCTGGGGTCGTCTTCGGTTTTGCTTTGGGGGGGATTGTTGACACCTCCATAGGGAACGGGAATTCGATACCGGACGGATGGATTATTTGCATTGTTATCGTCCAGCTCATTGGTCTCGTTAGCCTGACCATTGCCGGGATCCCGGCGGGAGCAGCATTTTTCTGTCGCCGACATCGTCAGCGTTTACTCTCGCTCTTTGGCTGGTTTCTGGTGGCCGGATGTTCTGCAATGATCTTCTGGTTTTTGCTCCTCAAGATTCTTAGCTATTTCTATCCACTCTGACCGAGTAACCAAAGCAAGCGAATATCCGTAACCGGCCAGGGACGGCAGAACGAAGATGAAATCACGTCGGAAACGAGGGGGTCGCCCGGTCGTATCGTGATTAGGGACCACCCAGTTTTTCCCGGCCTGACAGGTAAGGTTGCAGAACCTCGGGCACGTTGACCGAGCCATCGGCATTCTGGTGGTTTTCCAGAATCGATATCAGGGCCCGACTCAGGGCAAAGGCGGTTCCATTGAGCGTGTGCACAAAATGAGTTCCCTTGACGTCTTTCTGCTTGTAGCGAACGTTCAAGCGACGGGCCTGGTAGTCGGTGCAGTTGGAGGTGCTGGTCACTTCTCCCCACTCCCCTGCCTCGCCCCGCCCAGGCATCCACGCTTCCAAGTCGTATTTTCGGTAGGCCGGGCCGCCCAGGTCCCCGGTGGCCGTATCGACGATCCGGTATGGAACCTCGATCGCATCGAACAGGTCGCATTCGATCTGCCTCAGTTCCTCGTGCAACGCGTCGCTCTGATCGGGCAGGCAGAAGATGAACATCTCGATCTTGGTGAACTGGTGGACCCGGTACAGCCCGCGCGAGGCCCGCCCGGCGGCGCCCGCCTCGGTGCGGAAACAGTGGCTGATGCCACACAGTTTGAGCGGCAGCTGTTCGGCATCGAACGTCTCGCCACTGTACAGCCCACCCAGCGTGATCTCGGCGGTGCCAATCAAGGACAGGTCGGAGTCTTCCACGCTGTAGACCTGCGTTTCCGGTCCCCGCGGCATGAAGCCGATCCCTTCCAGGATTGAATCACGGGCCAGGTCGGGGGTGGTCATCGGGATGAAGCCGCGGCGGACCAGTTCGCTGACGGCGTACTGCTGGATGGCCAGGTCGAGTAGGACCAGGTCCCCTTTCAGAAAGTAGAACCCGGCACCGCTGGTTCGGGCGCCTCCCTCAAAATCGATCCAGTCCCATTGCTGGCCAATTTCAACATGGTCCAGTGGCGAGAAATCAAATTCCCGGGGTGCATGTTTCCCCTGGCCCAGCTCCAGGTTCGCTTTGTCATCCACACCCACCGGGGCATCCGGATGGGCCATGTTGGGGAGCTGGAGTTCGATTTCCCGGATCTGTGCGTCGACTTCATCATGCTGTTTTTGGGCGACCTCTTTCTGCTCCCGCAACTCGCGCCCGCGGGCCTTGCGCTCTTCTCGCTCTTCGTCGGTTTTGGCCTGGCCGATGGTTTTGGAAACGGCGTTGGCATCACGGTTCAATTCTTCGACCTGCTTCAGCAGGTCGCGTCGTTGCGACTCGAGTTCCAGCAACTGGTCGACTGCCTGCGGGACGTTGCGGTTCTGGCAGTTCTCTTTGACGGCGTCGGCGTTGGCAACAACAAATTTGCGGTCTAGCATGATGGGCGTGGTTTCCACACAGAAAGAACAAAGGATTAATTACTGAGTTTTCCGATTTCCTGCCACAAATGGGCAGACGAACGGATCCCCTTATGAAAGTCGGCCAGGGAAAATTTTTCATTCGGGCTGTGGGGGTTGTCATCGTCCTGGCCCCAGCCCAACAGCAGTGTGTCGATATTCAATTGGCTGCTGAATGAATTGACGACCGGGATACTCCCGCCGCTGCGAACCATGACCGGTTTGGTGCCGAACCCCTGTTCAATGGCGTTGGATGCCGCTTGCATAAACGGATTTTCCAGCGGCAGTACAAAACCGGGAGCCCCGTGATGTTCGACCAGTTCCATTCGGATGCCCGGGGGGCAAACCTGGGCAAGCAGGTCCCGCAGGTTGTCGGTGATCTTGGCGACATCCTGGTTGGGAACGAGACGGAAACTGAACTTGGCCCCGGCGTGCGCGGGGAGGACGGTCTTGGCCCCTTCGCCCTGGTAACCACTCCACATCCCGTTGATGTCGAAGGTGGGCCGGGCCCATCTCCGCTCCAGCGTGGAGTAACCGATTTCTCCGCTCAGATCGTCCACGTCGAGCTGTTTCATGTAAGCGCCGTTGTCGAAATCGAGATCGGCGAACTGTTTTCGCTCCACGTCGGTCAGTGGGATCACGTCATCGTAAAACCCGGGAATCTGGATTCGTCCCTGTTCATCGATGAGTGCCGACAGCATCCTGGCCAGCGCGTTGGCCGGGTTGGTCACCGAGCCTCCAAAGGCACCGGAGTGCAAATCCTGTGACGGACCCCGCAGCAACAGTTCGAAATAGCAGATCCCCCGCAGCCCGTAAGTGATGGCCGGCATGCCAGGCCCATATTGCGAGCAGTCACTGATGACAGCGATATCGGCTGCAAGTTTTTCCGTGACGGATTGATCCTGGTCATACTTGCCTGCCAGAAACTCATACAGTCCCCCGCTCCCACACTCCTCTTCCCCTTCGATCAGGAACTTGATTTGAATGGGCAGATCGCCCATCGTTTTTTTCCACGCTTCGACACTGAACAGGTGGGTGATCATCTGCCCTTTGTCATCGGTGGCGCCCCGCGCATACACATTTCCGTTACGGATGCTCGGTTCAAAGGGAGGCGTTTCCCATTCATCCAGCGGATCGGGCGGCTGGACGTCGTAGTGGCCATAGACAAGCACGGTAGGTGCATTGGGAATGGCGGGTGACTCACCGTAGACAATTGGGTGGCCACAAGTCTCGATCAATTCCGTTTGGAACCCCAGGTTGTCAATTCGGTTGTGCAACCAGCTGGCCGCCTGCCGCACCTGTTCCTGGTAGGCACTGTCGGTGCTGATGCTCGGCATTCTCAGCCATTCGCACAGATCTTGCTCAAACCGGTTTTGATTCTCTTTCAAGTAGGATTCAAAATTTGCCATCGAAGTTCCTGTTGGGCAGTGGACCAGGGGTCACTACCTTTTAAATGCATAAGAAAAAACGTTTAGGGAGCTGCCTTCTTATTCACGGGTCTGACTGGTCGCAAA
>JAYZCF010000239.1:0-18405 GCA_036338455.1 Planctomycetota bacterium | reverse complement strand
TCCCACGCAATATTTGGTTGATGTCGATTTTTTCATCCGTTCGGCTCCTGGAAATTTGGGTTAGTTATTTCCTGTTAAGGTTGTGGCTAGCCCTGTTGAGCGTGTGTTGAGGTGAATGAGCATTCGCCTGATCAGGCAATTCACCGAATCCGTTTTAAGCAACAGGCGTGCCAAAGCTTGGCAATCGAGAAGAGGTGCGTTGGGAAACCGACCCTTTCGCCCTTGTTTAACTGGAAAAACGCAAACGTTGCCGCTGATAGCTAAACGCCCCACAAAATGAGGGCGATCGCAGGTGGCATCGTTCCCCGCGCGCAGCGAAATGCCCCGCCCGGATTTTGGGACGAGAGGAAATTTCGTTCCGCTGCTAGGTGCACTGCACAAATTGGACCACAATGGGACCAACCGAGTCGAGATTGGCACCGAATTTGTAGTTGCCTCCATCCCTCTTGGAATCCGTGGAAAATTAATCGCATGAAACTTGCCGGTAAATTTATTCTGATTTTCATTCTGGCGGTTATGGCGGTCACCGCTGTTTCCAGCCATTTCACCAGCAAACAGTTTTTTGAATCGGTCGAAGAACGGCACGAGGAGATGACCGATTCGATGTGTCAGAGATCGGATTTCCAGGCAGCGATTGACTCAGGTGACCCGATCCATATTGCTCAATATGTGCGAACGGTCACGGATGATTCCATGCAGGTTCGATGGGTCTGGTTCGAACAGACAACGAAACGAGAATTTCAACCGAAGGTTGATCAGGCCAGCTCGCTTTCTCGCCAAGGAGCCGCTTCTTCCATGATCGGTTTCGCCGATGGCAAGCGATCCCTGTTTACCTATTACCCGTTAACGGCACAGGGCCGGGAAGGGGCGATTGAGATTGCTTCGTCGTTGGAGCCGATTGATGAACAGGCCAGGCAGACATGGCTCACGGCGTTGATGTCGCTGGGTGTCATGGCGTTATTTAGTATTGGCGTTGTGATGACTTTGGGGGTTCGTTGGATCGCCCAGCCTCTTGAAGCCTTGACCCGAAAAATGGAACGTGTCGGCCAGGGGGATTTCTCGAGCGATTTGGAAATTCACTCCAACGATGAATTGGCCGAGTTGGCCGGCGCAGTAAACCAGATGTGTGAGCAACTGCAGCAGCAAAAAATGAAAATCGAAGCGGAGACAAATCAGCGGATTGAGGCGATGGAACAGTTGCGACATGCAGACCGTTTGAAGACGGTAGGCCAATTGGCGGCCGGATTGGCCCATGAGGTTGGAACACCTTTGAATGTTGTTTCAGGTCGAGCGTCCATGATCCTGAGCGATGCCGCAATGCCGCAGGAAAAGGTCCGTGAGAACGCCCAAGCTATCAAGTCGGAGTCGGAAAGGATTTCGACCATTATCCACCAGTTGCTGGACTTTGCCCGTCGGGGTGACAGTCAGAAATCCGTTGCCGATTTAAGGCAAGTGGTTCGGCACGCGGTCGATTTGATCCAGCCCCTTGCCGCCAAGCAGGAGAATCGAATCGAGGTTCACCTGCCAGATTCTCCCGTCTCAAGCGAATTTGATTTCAACCAGATGCAGCAAGTCGTCATGAACCTGATCGACAATGCGGTGGATGCATCGCAGCGAGGAGAATCGATTGAAATCAACTTGGTTGCCAGCGAGGAACCGGGGTACTGGGCGTTGGATGTTGTCGATCATGGGCCTGGCGTTGATGCCGAGACCCGGGCCAATATTTTTGAACCCTTCTTTACAACCAAAGATGTGGGTGTGGGTACAGGGCTCGGCCTTTCAATTGTCTACGGTATCGTCCAAGAGCATGGTGGGACCATCGAGTTGGATAGTCAGCCGGGGCAGGGGAGTCGGTTCAGAATCCTTTTGCCCAAGACCGATTCGCTGAGTTGATGAAGGTGGCTGCCGGATGACTCACTCAGATTCGATCTCTTTCAGTTTACGGTAGAGGGTCTTTCGATCGAGCCCTAGGATTTTGGCAGCTTCTGTCTTATTGCCACCTGCCTGCCGCAGCACGTACTGTATGTATTGCAGTTCAATGACATCCAGTGGCGCTAAGGGTTGATTGTCATGGTCGCCGATAACCAGCTGGCTGGACCTGTAATTGACGATCTTGTCGGGCAGTTCCTCTAGTGTGATTAGCTCAGATTGCGATAGGACTTCCCCGCGCTCCACCACATTTCGCAATTCTCGCACATTCCCCGGCCAATCGTAGGCGAGTAATTTGCGAGCTGCATTTTCGTCAAAGCGTCGAACGGGTCGGCCTGTTTGAGCTGAGAAGTGAGCCAGAAAATGATTGGCCAACATCAACACATCGGTTCCGCGGGTGCGCAGTGAAGGCACAGTGATTTCGAGCACGTTGATACGATAGTACAGGTCTTCGCGGAATCGTTTCGCTTCAACCTCTGTTTCCAGGTCCCGATTGGTTGCAGTGATCAGTCGGACGTCGAAAGCCTGCTCCTGCTTACCACCCACCGGCCGCACCGTTTTTTGTTCCAGGCATCGCAACAGTTTTGGTTGCATTTCGATGGGCAATTCACCAATTTCGTCCAGGAATAGTGTCCCGCCATCGGCTTGAATGAACAAACCATCACGATCCTCTCGGGCGTCTGTAAAAGCGCCTTTGACATGCCCAAACAGCTCGCTTTCAATCAGCGACTCTGGAAGGGCGGCACAGTTGACGGCAACAAAAGGCTTCGATGCGCGGTCGCTCTGCCCATGCAGCGCCCGCGCGGCGACTTCTTTTCCAGAACCGCTTTCGCCAGTCAGCAGAACCGAGGCGGAAGAGGAAACGACTCGCGACAGCTGGTCTTTCAGTTTACGAACGGCATCGCTCTCGCCAATCAACTGGTCGAATTGATGCAATGCTGAATGGGCTTCGAGCGATCGGATTTGTCTCCTGAGCCGAGAGTTTTCCGTGGCGCGCACCAGAGACGCTTTCAGCAATTCCATTTCGACGGGCTTCGTGACAAAATCAAACGCTCCTGCCCGCAGGGCTTGGACGGAGGTCTCCATGCTGCCATAGGCCGTCATGACGATGACGGGCAAGGTCGGGCGATATTGGTTGAGCACCTGGCAGAATTGAATTCCGTCAACACCTGGCATCTTGATGTCAGTCAAAACGGCGTCGTATTGAGCCGGTTCGGGACCGCCGGAACGTGGTTGCTTGGGCGTTTCACCGGAACCCGGAAACTGGAAAGAATCTGCCTCGGCGACTGACTCCAGTCCCAAACGTTGCAGGGCAACGCCGGCATCGGGGAAACACTCGACTCGAAACCCGTGTTGTTCCAGGTACTCTTGCAACAGATCACGCATGGCTGCCTGATCTTCAACAACCATGACACAGGGAGGTTTCACTTGAGCGCTCACAATCGATTTGCCAATTTCATGAAAAGTGGGTTGCTAGGCGTCGGCTTCTTTTGTCTGGGTGACGCCCAGCCACAGGTACAACCTGTATTCTAGATGATGGACGACTGGATTAAAGCCACGGTAATGCAAAGGCCGGAATCGAGTATTGGGTAGCAGGAAACGTCTACCTAGATATCCGGTTCGACCCTCTCCGTTGTTGGAGAATTACAGTAGACTTGGCATGTGCCCCTTTGGAAACAGGGCTGTGCCGTGACCCGAGAAGCTTCATGAAACAACCTGATCAGGAACTGGAGTGTTGGCTTTGCCATTTTAAAGGGCGGCCCGATGAGGATGGCAATTGTGCCAGGTGCCGCCAGCCGCTGACCCGGTCGACAAGGATCGGGGGGAGGAATTGCGATTTTACTGCGTGGTTTGCGAACAGTTCTTTGTTGCCCCGCGGGATGAGTCGGGGTTTGATCAGGCCGCCTGCCCGACTTGCGGCGATCTCTCCAATACACCCGACTTTCACCTGAATGAGGCAGTTGGCCAGAGAGAAAGGAGGTCCAGGTCCTGGCAATTCCTGGTGGCCATCATGTTTGGAACTTTTCTGGGGACAACCTTGCTGTTCAACCTGTTTCGCTGGCTGGCGGCTTGGTGGTAGCGCAGCAAGCGCGGGGGCGCCAGGCAGCTGACGCTAGGCAGCCCGCGGCGGGGGAAGCCACGCCTCATAACCATTGGCCAGGAGCGCGGGACGGATATCGGTTTCAAAATTTTCGATCACCTCTAGCAATCCACGTTTCGATTTTTGAGTATGGACCGAAAAAGGCTGCTGTCCGGGGATGCCCAAATGCTGCCGGATTTGCTGAGAGGCGTCTTCGGCGAGCTGATTGCCACTGCCCAGCAGCTGTTCATAGGTCAGTTCCAGGCAATTCGCAGGTGCTAACCACTTTCGAAAAACAGATATTTGCCGCTCAAAGATGCGGAGCTTGCGCAGTGTTTCCGCAGCGCTCAACCGGGTGGAAAATGGATGGTCGGGTTCGCCCGGTCCTGCGACCCAGGATTGCGATTCAAACGCGACGACATTGCTGACGTAGTTTTCCAGAATGTTCTCGCGAACCAGGTGGATGACGGGACACTGTTGTTCGACTAACCAGTCCAATAACAGGGGGCGTGATCCGGGAGCATGCCAAACCCGATTTAAGTGGTGGGTGGAGTTGTATTTGACATCGACAATCAGCTGGCCCCGATTCTGGTCCAAGTGATGGTTCAGGAACGATTCGAAAATCTCGAGTTGATTCGAGGAGTTGGGAACAGACAGTTCCGGCTTATTTCGAAGCAGCTTTTCACGGTAGGACCAGTATTGCCGATGGTACGGATCAAAAATTTCATTGAGATCGAACAGTGATTTGTTGTCGGCCAATGCCTTGCGCAGCAGGTTTGTGCCGCTCCGCTGCATGGCGATGACAAAGACTGGCTTGGGGTCTGGGTCGACGACGGGTGCGACGCGTGGAATCTTGCCGTAGCTACCCCCATCAGTAACGGGCCGCACCACCTCTGCCGGCGCGAGTTCCGAGCATTTCCTGTCCGTGGCGGTCCCAGTGAGTTGCGTGGGCTGACGGATAAGTTTTCCGTATCCCTCCTGCACTAAGGCTGGTGCAATGGTGGATTCAAGATTGACAACCACGTCCCAAAGGGAACGGCCCGTTTTGCGCGTTTCCACTGGGGGCTCGGGAATTTCAGCCAGCCTCAAGTGATGCGCCAAGCGTTCAAGTAATTGGGTAGAAAAACGACCCCCGTCCTCTAGCAAGTGCTCATACTCCCACTCGATGCAGTTCGTTCTTTTCAGGTAATGGCGAAAACGCCTCAACTCCCTCTCTCTTCGTTGAATTTGGGCGATCGTCTGCTGGGGATCCAGTTCGAGTTGAATTGTCGGTTGTGGCCCCTTGTCGCTCTGCTTAACGACCCATTGGGCCGATTCGGTTCCGACCAGCATGCTGACCAGGTTTTCTAGGTGGTTTTCCCTGGTCAAGTGAATGACGGGATACTGCTTTTGGACTAACCAGTCGATCAAGACAGGTGTTTCCATCGGGGAAAGCCACAAATCATCCAGCGAGTGGACCGAATTGTACTTGATGTCGATCAGCGTGTACGGTTGCCGGGAAGACAGGCGGCGTTCCAGGAAGGATTCAAACATGCCGAGCTGGTGTTCTCGAGTGGGTGTCGCCAGCTTGGGCTGTTGGCGGATTTTTCCTTTACGGAAATGCCAATACTGCGGCTGTTTGGGATCGAACACCTCATCGAGATCGCGAAACAGGGGAGTGGCGGACAGCGATTTGCGTAACAGGTTCGTACCGCTCCGCTGCTGGGCGAAGATGAAAACGGGTTGAGAGAAGCGAGGAGATTCCATTTAGGCGGCGTCCAGCAACATACGAACCTCGGGGCAATCCAGCGGGATATCCTGGGTGCGGGAGCGAGGATTTTCCAGGGAGTCGAAGATGTCGTTCAGCACGTGCTGGTACTGGTCGGCCATTCCGGACGATGACAGGCGCCGGTCGTGCAATGTCTGTTTTGCTGCCCTCCCCAGTGCGATTCGCATGGCTGGATTCCCTTGCAGCTGAATCAGGTTCTCGGCCATGGCGGCCGGATCGCGACGGGGGGAGATCATCGCATTGGTTTGGTGGTTCAAAATCTCGGTGATACCACTTTCAATATCCGTGACGACCGGGACACATTCCACCGCCATCGCTTCCAGCAATGAGAGGGGCAGTCCTTCGTAGTCCGACATGAGAGCAAACACGTCATGGTGCGCTAATTCCTCGAGAACCTGTTGGTACTGAAGACGGCCGGGCATCCGCACAGTTCCCTGTTCGATCAAAGGCTGCAGACGGGCCGACAAAGTTGTCATGGCAGGGCCATCCCCAATCAGGGTCAACTGGAACGGAACCTGGCGCGCTGTCAGGATATTGGCCAGTTCAGCGAAATCGAAAATCCGTTTTTGTTTTTGAACCAAACGGCCACAGTAAACGATGCGGAGTACCGAGGAATACATCGGCGCCGCTGGAGGATCGGCGGGTACCGAGACCCCATATGGGATGGTCGTCAGGCGTTTCTCGAACACGGGGTTCAGTTGCAGCAAGCGGGAACGAACAGTTGGGCTAACAGCTACAATCGCGTCCCAGTAGTGACCCATTCGGTAAGCGTGCAAGTAGTGTTCATCCTCGTCGCAGTGCAGAACACCTAGCACACCCACGTTATCGGGGAGTTGGCTGGCAATACTGGAAACGGCGTAATCGTAGTTGGGAACAAAAATACAGGGCGCGTTGGCGCGTAGGTATTCTTCCAGTTGGCGGCGGGTTTCGGCTGGAGTCAGTGTTTTCGAGGAGAGAAATCGGTAGGGAACTTTAGGCATCAGTTCCGCGTCAAGTTGGTCCGCGTCACGGGTCGTAAACAGGATTGACGCATCGTAACCTCGTCCTCGCAATTCATGAACCAGCGTCTCCACGAACGTGTTGACACCGCTGACGTTCCAGGCAGGAACGGTAAAGATAATTCGCTGGCGATCGGAGTGGAAGCGAAACACCTGTTCACGAAAGGCTTCGGCGCTGGGTAAAGATCGGTGCCTTGTCACATCGGTTGACTCAACGATACCCTCCGCAATCTGCTGGGTGTAATCACTAAATTGCATCTGCTCTGCGACGTACTGACGGTTGCGGGTCCCCATTCGTTCTCTTTGTTTTGGGTCGTTGGCCAGTTTGCAGAGCGATTCAGTGGCCGATGCGACATCACCGTATGGGACGGCCGCTCCGCCTTCAGGAGCGACAATGTCTACACACCCGCTCCCTTCGTCGAACAGGACAATCGGTTTGCCCGAGGCCATTGCCTCATTGACGACACAGGGGAAGGGATCCATGCGGGAAGGTAAAAAGAAGATGTCACAAGTCTGAAAATAGGGTGCCACGTCGTCTGTAGGGCCAAAGAAACGAATGCTGGCTTGACGGCCTGCCGTGACAACATCCTCAAGCGCCCAGAAAGCGTGTTCCGTGTTGATGTAGGTTGGCATTTCGCCAAGCCACCCGAACACGATACTGTTGTCGGGCATCCGATTCAGGGTCGACAAGGCGGTTGCGACAAATAGATCGAGGCCCTTGCGGCCGTCCCCGGTACCGCACCCAAGCACCAGAGTTGCATCGCTGGGGATGCCCCACTTTTCCCGCAGGCCGGACTCAGAAGTGGAGGGCATGGTCAATAGTTTTGGGTCCAGCAGCCCTTGCGGTAATACTTTTTCCTGTTGCTTTTGAAAGTCCGTGTTTTGTTCCGCAGCGTCGGCCACATATTGGCAGGGAAAGATAACCCGGTCACTATGCTTGGCGATTGGAGCGAATGCGTCTGCCTGATAACAGCGAGCATTTTCGTGGACCAGCGAGTGAATGGGGATTCGCAAACGAGAAAGTTCAGGTAATAGGTGCCGGGATTCGGCCGAGTTGACCAGGGCGGCAAATGGCGAAACGGTCTTCAATACCGACTGGATAAGTTCCTGATCGAATGGATGCAAGTGGCCCAGGCTGCCGTACAGGCAGATGGTGGGACCGACCGACTCGAACCGATCTACCAGTTCGCCTCCCTGGCAGAGGATGTTGAATATATTGACGTTGTATTGCGCTTTGAATTGTTCTGCCATCTTGAGAATGATGAGCGGTGCACCCGTCTTGGAGGCAGCGTGGGACACACACAGCAAGGTGGGTCGATCATGATCGAGCCGTTGCAACGCTCCGGGTAGCTGAACATTGGGAATCGTGAAATGCGACAACAGATCAAGTTCCCCGGGGCTTATGTTTTGTGCAGTTGCCAACTGCTGAACATCGAGAAACGTGCGACGGCCTGCGGCGTGACCTGCCGAGAGGTATTCATGCAGAGGATTGATTTCCCCGCTGATTTCCGGGTGATATTCCAGGTACCGCTTGCTACTGAATAAGGGCGAGGGAGATGCCAAGTTGTCGCAATTGAATTTAAGGAAGTGCTCCAAGGGTGTCATGTTCTCGGGTTTGGTTGCCAACTGTTTGAGGTAAAACGCACCGCAAAACAGGGGGTGTGTGTCGAGGGCTTCGCCCTCATGAGCGACGTAATGGAGCAACGCGTTTACCGAATCATCTCCCTTCAGATACTTGTCCCGATAGAAGGCATTGTGAAACACCGGGTTTGGATTTCGATTTTCGCGGTTTCCAAATTCACAGTAATGTTGCCAAGGGTCGAGGTTGGCAGCACGAATGTCCTGGTTTTCCCGGAGGTAATACGAGGCGTCAAATAACGGAGGCACTGCTACGGGTGGCACAAACGCCAAGCGACCCTTCTTTCGGCCGTGGGCCAAGTAATGAAAGAGGGCCGGCATGCTCAGCTCCGCGATATCTGGATAGATCTCCAGGTAGCGATGGCTGCAGAAGGCGGCAGATGGATCGATGCGCCACTCATGGTTGTTATCCAGCAAGCACTCCAGCCAAGTCTGGTTATCCGCTTTCAGCCCTCTTTGCGCCGTCGATAGCTGTTCAACAAAGTAAGGACAGTCAAACAAAGGATGGGTTTGCAGCAGTTTTCCCGGTCGGCGAACGTAGTGGAGCAGCGGGTTGACGTCCGGTTGGTTTTCCAGGTATTTGCTGCGATAGAACCGCGTGTCGAACACTGGGTGAGGGTTGAGGTTCTGGCGAAAACCGGTTTGACAAAAATGCCGCCAAGCTTGCATGCGATCATTCGCCACGCCGGGATTATTGGCGATGTAGAACCAAGCGGCAAACAGTTTTGGGGGAGGGGTCATTCTCTTGTCCGTAACTTACCGGCCCACCCGGGCTGAATCTTGAGCACCCGGTTTCCTCGCGGAAGCTTGGCGGTCGCGCTAACGGGCCAACTGGAAGCGGGTGTTTCAGCCCTCGGTATACGAAAAACCGATATTTGAGGCGATATTGAAATGCCCGCCGACAGCATTGGGCAAGATAAGAGACGCCGAAAAAAGCGAGGTTTTGGAGGAATGCACCCGCCTATGGGCCAAATAATGGGAGAAATTTTTTCCGGAAAGACGCTCGGCGGGTGATTGGCCCAACAGCCCGATTCGCCCTTTTTCCTCGCGACTCGGAGTTCCGCAAACTTCAACATCCGCTCATGGCGCCCGTTTCAGCGGACTACTCACCAGTCGGTTGCTCGTGAATTTGAATCGTTTGATTCACCTCGGCCTGCCGAGTGACCACTTGGCCTGAAGGAAACCGGACACGCACCTCAACGGGTGCGGAATGGTCGGCCAAGCCGAAGTGCACTACCAGGGGGTCCTGGTTACCACTGTGGCCAGCCTGCACTTCACGCACATACTGCTGCTGGCCGGCTGTCACCGTAACACGGGCTCCGATTGCGGCATGGTTGGATGGACCGTTGCCGATGGCGCGAACTTTGAGCCAGCGGTTCGAGTTGCCTCGGTTGCGCATCAACTTGCCGGCCGTGCTCAGATCGAGATCACCATCGTTGTCGAAGTCGACCCAAGCCACACCGTACCCATCATTACCACGAACGCCTGCCCGGTCGCCGACGTCCGTGAAATGCCCCGTGCCGTCATTTTCAAACAAGGTACCGTCGTCATTGGGGTAGACCGTGGTGATGAACAGGTCGAGATCGCCATCGTTATCGTAGTCGCCCAGTGCGCCCTTGGCGTAGCTTTCCTGGTAGTGGATGCCGGCCCCGTTTTCTTCGTTGATATTTTTGAAAGTGTAATGAGGTGGTCCCGAATTAAGCAGGACCATCGTCCGGTCTTGAAAGGCTGGGGGATGCGCAAAATTGACCACGATCAAGTCGATGTGACCATCATTGTTGACGTCACCAAAACAGGAGCCAATTGTGTGGCCGCTGTACTGGTAGGCGGGGGTTTCCCCGGAAGCGGACTCCAGGCCTCCATCATTGGTTCCCAGGGCACCGCGCTGTTCCGCTTCGTCTTTGAAGTTGCCTTGGCCGTCATTGACCCAAAGCTGATTTGGCATCAGGCGGTAATTGGAAACATAGAAATCCTGATCGCCATCGTTATCGAAGTCGGACCAGTTGATGCCCCGAGTGCGCCATTGTTGACCGGGAGGGTATTGCACTGGCTGTGCAAATGTCCCATCACTCTGGTTCATAAACAACAGGTCGGGAAACGCACGGGTTGGCCAGACTTCGTAGTTGGTTACGAAGAGGTCGACTCGGCCATCATTGTCAGCATCACCCCAAGCAGCGGCTCGGCTCATTTGGTGCGGGTTCTCTGGGAAAGGGACTTTTTCGAATTGATCGTTTCCCAAGTTGCGCAAGAGTTGGCCCGCTGCACCAGTGGCGTAGTAATCCAAACGGCCGTCGTTGTCGTAGTCGGCCCAAACCCCGTGGCTGGCAGAAAAACCATCGAGCGGGCGAAACTGACCCTGCCCGTCATTCTTAAAGAGATAACCGCCGGTAACCAAATCGACATCCCCATCGTCGTCGTAATCGGCCCACGCAACAAAATCGCCTCCCCCCAAGCCAACCGCGGCGGTTACGTCTTCGAACGTCGTCTCTTGAGCGGCCATCGAACGAACCAGGAGGCAGGCCACGATTGCAAATGCCAAGATCCCGGTTTGGCGATAAGATCGTTTCATGGGTTGTCACCTGATGGGAAGTGGAATGTCTGTTCGTTACGCCTCAGCGTAGCACGTTCAAGCGGTCGTTGCCACGCAACGGCATTGCCAAAAGGAGAATGCGACACTCTTTGAAGAAATGGAGGGTCAAAATCACAATCGATGCGTCGCGTGATCTGCCTTTTGATTGCCCTCTTCCTGCCATGGTATCGGGTGTGGAACGACGGTTTGAGTGGGGCCCGCCCGACTAGCTGGTTGACGTTGGTTTTGGCCACGCTTACGATTTCGAGCGTTGCCAGTTTCCTGCCCTTTGTTGCCTGGCGAGCGGACAGGTTGATTGGCTGCGTTAGAGCTTTGGGTTGGTTTCTTTCATCCGGGTAACGTGAGCATGTCGATGCAGCCTTTCAATTCCCATCTCTCCCGACGTCGCCTCCTGCAAGCCGGTGCCGGTCTTCCCTTGGCTTTGTCAACTCCGCTCTTGGCAAAGTGGCCTTCTGCCAATAATGGGCCGCGGACGCAAGAGCCGGTTCCCGTACAAGCCAAACCCGATTATGTGTGCAACTTGGAACAGAAGACTATCGCACCTTTGGGTGTTCCGACCAACGCGACACTGATCAACGGCCGCTTGCCAGGAACGGAGATCCGTTATCGGGAAGGGGATATGTTTCGGGTCTTGGTCAACAACCGCCTTGCGGTTCCAACGACCCTGCATTGGCACGGCATGCTTGTACCCAATTACATGGATGGTGTACCGGATGTAACCCAACTGCCGATCGGGCCCGGCGAGTCTGTTTTGTATGAGTATCCGATTCGTCAGTCCGGGACCTACTGGTACCACTCACATTACAACTTTCAAGAGCAGACGGGTATGAGCGGGCCGCTCATTGTGGAGGCGAAGGAAGAGCTGGGTGCTTACGATCGCGATCTGGTCGTTACGATGTCTGACTGGCTCAACCAGGACCCGGAGGGCATTATCCCCCAAATCCGCGGCGAGCAGCCAGAGACGGCTGCCGTCCAGCCGCCCCCAGGAAATTACAAGTTTCCTGGCAACCAAGCGTTCAACGTCGACATTAACTACCCAGGTTATCTGATCAACGGGCGCTCGAATAAAAGCCCTTGGACACAACAGGTGCGGACGGGCGATCGTCTCCGCTTGCGCTTGATCAACGCCTCGACGTCCACTTTTTTCCAAGTAAAACTTGATGGCCACAAGATGCAAATCATTGCTGCTGATGGCCAGAGCGTCGAGCCAATCGATGTTGATAACCTGGTGATTGCAACGGCCGAACGGTACGACGTTCTCGTAACAATTGGTCAATCGGGTAGTTTCTCATTGCGGGCAGCTGCCTTAGGGACCAGCCAACAAGTGGTGGGGGTCATTCACACGGCCGACGTCGCACCACGGCCCGACCTGAAGCCGGCTAAGTTTACCGGACAGTCGGGTGGGATGGCCAACTATGCGGCCCTCAAGTCACCCTTGCCAACCAACTTGCCAGAGGGCCCGGTAAAAGAGTTTCGGATCGACCTTGGGGGTGAGATGAGCAAATATCTCTGGTCGATGGGGGGTCAGTATTACCCCGAGCTCTTTTCCCCCAAAGGTCAGGCTGAGCCGTTGAAAATACAGCAGGGTGACCGTGTCCGGATTCGAATGACCAACTCCACGATGATGTTTCATCCAATGCATCTCCATGGTCACTTCTTTCGCCTGTTACCGAAGCCGGGTGCCTGGGATGACCCATCCGCCCCGCTCAAGGACACGGTGGGGGTTGGCCCGAAACAGGAAATAGACATTGAATTTATTGCTGACAATCCGGGCAGCTGGTTTTTTCATTGTCACAATCTCTACCATCTGGCCAGCGGCATGGCCCGGGTCGTGCGGTACACCTTGTAAATAGACCGGCCGGTAACCTAAGCGCAGCTAAGCGCAGAGCGTGGTCGGTTGGTGTTTAGGGGGTCCCACCACATCTGGTTTGCGCTCAGGACGCGTCCCTTGGTAGCAGGAGTGTCCAGTGCGCAGTTCGCCTGTCGGCAGAAGTATAGGCCTCGATAAAACAGGCGTTTTTTGTCTCTCTCTGGGCGTGGCGTGGCCCCTGACGGGAACGATCGATTAGACTGGATCAGGAAGATCGCCCGTTCGGCTTGCGGACGTGCCTGTAAACTACTCATGAATTGACGAATTGATATGAAACTGATTTTCTGCCTCCGTGTTTTCCTCCTCTTTTCGCTCGCTTGGGGACCGTTGAGTTTGGTTGCCTTGGAACAGCGTCCGAACGTCCTGTTTATCGCGGTGGACGATCTAAGGCCGGAACTGGCGACCTATGGTGCGGACGTGCAGACTCCCAACTTTGACCGCCTGGCGGCCTCGGGACTGCAATTTGATCGGGCCTATTGTCAACAGGCTGTCTGTGGTGCGTCGCGGCTCTCTCTGATGGGGGGTATGTACCCGACACGCACTGCGGAGCAGACGTTTCATGTGCAAAACTGGAGAAAGCGCTGGCCCAACCTGGTCACAATGAACCAGCATTTCCGCCAACAGGGGTACCAGGCAGTTGGCCTCGGTAAGATCTACCATGGGACGAAGGGTCCGGGTGTCGACCCGGACAACTGGGACCAGTGGCTCAATCCAGCAGCTCCCATGTACGCCCTGGCCGAGAACCGTGAGCGGGTTAGAAAAAGTGCCCCCAGCGGCGACCCTCGAGATCCCGCCAAAGGCCCGATGACCGAGATGGCCGACGTGGCAGACACGGACTACGCTGACGGTTTGCGCGCCGAGCGGGCAGCCGAATGGATCCGGGAGTTTGGATCCCGATCTGCTGATTCTGGTGACGAGCCCAAACCGTTTTTCCTGGCGGTGGGCCTGACCAAACCGCATCTCCCCTTTAACGCGCCCAAGAAATACTGGGATCTCTACCAGAGGGAAGATTTCCAAATGCCGCCCAACGCTGATATTCCCCCTGGCTATCCGGCGTACGCGGCTAACTTGCAGGCTGGTGAAATGTCAAAGTACTCGGACTTTGAGGGGGATGGCCCGACCGATTTTTCAGATGATTTGAACCGGCGATTGCTACATGGCTATGCGGCTTGCACGAGTTATGCAGACGCGAACCTGGGGCGGATCCTTGACGCACTGCAAACCAGTGGATTGGCCGACAACACGATCGTGGTTCTTTGGGGTGACCATGGTTGGAAGTTGGGTGATCATTCGAGCTGGTGCAAACACACCAACTTCGAATGTGATACTCGAGTTCCCCTGATTATCCGTGTTCCGGGCAAGCAAGAGAGCGACGAGGCGATGCACTCCACTTCGCGCCTCGTCGAATTGATCGACTTGTACCCGACCCTTTGTGATCTGACTGGCATTGAGACTCCTGGACATTGTCAGGGTCGGAGTTTTGCCAAACTGTTTGATGATCCTAGCGCGGGTCATCGCTGGGCAGCCTACAGTTCGTATCCGGCTGGGGGTAACAATCGCGAGACGGGACACAGCATCCGGTTTGGTAATTACCGTTATACCGAATGGCGTGATACGGACAGCGTAAGCCCGACCGGTAAACGGGTGTTGACTCAGATCAAGCAAGACCCGGGCGAGGAAACCAATGTCGTCGACGATCCGCGGCATGCCGAGTCTTTGGCACGTGCCGAGGAGCTGCTGGAACAGCGCATTCGGCAAGCGCTGGATCAAGCGGCAACCCCGGATGCCTCTTCCGGTGCCGAGCCGAGTGGACCCGCCGCCGGTCCTCGACTCAAGGAAGCGGCTCGAGGGAAATTCAAAATCGGCGTGGGAACCGATTTGGGTGTGTTCAATCGGCCTCAGGATTTGGCCCTGCTCAAACATCACTTTAACGTGGTGACGCCGGAAAATTGCATGAAGGCTACCAAGGTCCAGGCAGAGGAAGGAAAGTTTGATTTTACCGCTGCCGATCAGTTCATGGACCTGGCCGAATTGCACGGCCTGGAGGTGGTTGGGCACAACCTGATTTGGTCCCGCCCCGGCACCACGCCCGCTTGGTTTTTCCGAGAGGGTGACCAACCGGTCTCGCGCGAGCGTTTGCTGGAGCGGTTGCGCACCCATATCCATGCGGTGGTGGGCCGTTACCGCGGGCGAATCGCCTCCTGGGATGTCGTGAATGAAGCGCTGGCCGACTCCAACGACGAGTACCTGCGTCGTAACGAATGGATGGACGTCTTGGGTGAAGAGTTCCTTGTCAAGGCTTACCAGTACGCCCGTGAAGCGGATCCGGATGCGCTATTGATTTACAACGACTACCGCTGTGACCAACCAGGCAAACTGGAAAAACTGATCCGCTTGATACGCTCGGCGAAAGAGCAGGGCGCGCCGATTGATGTGTTGGGTCTCCAAGCGCATTACGAATATGGCATGATACCCTACGAGGGGATCGAACGGGCTTTGATCGAAATGCGCAAACTGGGAGTACGCGTGGTTTTTTCGGAGTTGGACATGGACGTTGTGACTCGCATACGCTGGTACATCGATGATGGAAAACACCGGGAAGAGATGAAATCATTCAATCCGTATCCGGGAGAGTTGCCGGCAGACGTACTGGCAAGCCAAGCAGAGCAGTATGCCCGGCTGTTTCAGCTGATTGGAAGACATGCTGATGTGGTCGACCGCGTCACCTTTTGGAATTTGCATGATGGTCAGAGTTGGATGAATGAATGGCCTTGGCCTCGGACCAATCACCCGCTCCTGTTCGACCGCCAAAGAGAGGCCAAGCCAGCTTTTCATGCCGTGGTCCATTCATTGGACAAATTGGCCACTGGCCCTTCAAACGGTTTTTGAGTGGGCCAGCGCTGCGCGTTCGAGCGTGCGGCGCATGGAGACGCAGGATGGATTACAATCGAGGAAGCCAGCTCAGTCTCCCTCGCGCACATCAAATCCTCCAATACCCATGAAGCAAGACCAGGCAAGTCGAACGGCCAAGTTTGTATCCAACGGTATCTATTGGGTTTCCCGTCAGCCGGAACTTGCGGTCGAAGTGCCCCCCGTATTGCGTCTTTACACCGATGCAATGACCGAGCAGATCAACCCAGGACAGTTGCTGGGCAGTTCGGAGCTAGAACAGTTCATCTTGCTGAAACAGAGCCAGGTGCTGCAGGCGGCCTCAGTCCCGGGAATCTACTTGCACCAAGTTTTGCGCAAACGATGCATCGAAGCACTGACCCGGGCGGTGGTGAATACAGGAATCCAGCAGGTCGTTATTATCGGTGCGGGATACGACACACTCAGCTTGCGACTTTCGTCCGAACAGCCGCGGCTCACGGTGATCGAACTGGATCACCCTGCCACCCAAAGGGTCAAGCGAGACGCGATTTCCCGTTTTCATTTGGATATTGGTGCCAGTTCGTTTTTCCCTGTCGACCTTTCGAGCCAAGGCCTTGAGGCGGCTCTGTGTGCCTGTCCTGAATTCAAGGCAAATCAACCAACGTTATTCATTGCCGAAGGTCTGACCATGTACTTGACCGCATCACGGGTCCGTGAAATGCTGCAGTGCATCCAGAGCCAAAACGCTGATTCAAAATTTATTTTTACTTACATGGAAGAGTCTGTGCCGGGCCGATTCCACTTTCAGCATGAGAGGTTTACCACGTCGCTTTGGCTGGCCTTGCAGCACGAGGAATTTACCTGGGGAGTTAGGAGCACGGAGTTACCCACGTTCCTGGCCGAATCGCAGTTCCAATTGATCGAAAATAAAACAAGCCGAGAGTTGCGACAGGAGTTTTTAACGGAATCCAACCGCCAGGCCACATTGGCCACCGGCGAAAACGTTGCACTGGCGGCTAGCTGGGATTCAGGTGATTGTTCGCTGTTGGAGACGAAACATGCCGATCGTTAACGACATACAATCCAAGCTGAACCGGACGCAGGCTCACTCGATCGTGATCCCGAAAACCGAAGAGGAAATTCTGCTGGCGTTACGGCAGGCGGAACAGCTCGACCTGTCCGTGTCGATTGCCGGAGGGCAGCATTCGATGGGTGGTCAACAGTTTGGAACGGGTGCCATGCTGCTCGACTTGCGAGAATTCAAGGCGATTGTCAATTTTGATCGGCAGCAGGGCCTGCTGACGTGTGAGAGTGGCCTGATGTGGCCGGAGCTGATCGCTTACTTACATGCCGTGCAGTCGGATCATGAGAGCGGCTGGGCGATTCGACAAAAGCAGACCGGCGTGGACAACGTGTCGATCGGGGGATCCTTGTCCTCAAATATTCATGGTCGCGGGTTGAAGTTCCCTCCACTGGTCAGCGATATCGAGTCCTTGCAAATGATCAACCATGCTGGGCAAAAAATGTTTTGCAGCCGGGAAGAAAACCGAGAGCTGTTTTCCCTCGCTATTGGCGGTTACGGTCTGTTCGGAGTTGTCGCGCAGGTCACACTCAGGCTGGTGCCGCGGCAGGCAGTTAAACGTCAGGTTGAAGTCATCGCTGTGAAAAAACTCTTGCTCAATGTAGATGCTGCACTCCAAGAGGGCTTTCTCTACGGTGATTGCCAATACTCCGTCAACCTTGAGGCCGACGAAGAATTTCATCCGGGTGTTTTGTCCTGTTATAAACCGGTGGACGAAGTGGTGCCGACGACGAAGCCGACCCGGCAAATGGCAAGTTCCGATTGGGCTGCCCTCTATCGTTTGGCGCGGACGAACAAAGAGAAAGCATTCAGTCAGTACGAGCAGTATTACCTGAGCACGTCAGGCCAGGTGTATTGGTCCGATGCCCACCAGCTTTCGAACGTGATCGAGGGCTACATCGAGGCGGTGGGCCAGGCAGAAGAGACGGAAATGATCACCGAGGTGTACGTGGCCCGGGAAAATCTGATCCCGTTCATGCAGACGGTTCGGAGGGATTTCGTCCAGCACCACGTCGACATGACGTATGGGACGATCCGCTTTATTGAACCGGATACCGAGAGCTTCCTCGCCTGGGCAACCGAGCCATTCGTTTGCATCGTCTGTAATTTGCATGTGATCCACACACCAGAGGGGCTGGCCAAGGCCCAGGCAGATTTTCAGCGCATCATTGATCGCGTGATCGAGTACCAGGGAAAATTCTACCTGACGTACCATCGCTGGGCGACGCGCGCGCAGGTCGAGACATGCTACCCGCAGTTCCCAGAGTTCCTCAGATTAAAACTCAAGTACGATCCCCCTCTGCGCTTTCAGAGTGACTGGTACCGGCATTATGCAGAACTGTTTGGTTGACTTGGCAAGGATTGGCCCTGCCAGTGGTACGACTCCTGTTGGCGAAAACCGCTCAAGCGAATCGTTCCGTCCTGATAAACGGATGCGACGCTGAAGCCGTTGCTGGCCTCGAACGTCCCTTCGACCATCGCCACCAATGTGCAATAGTGGATCCCTTCGATCATCCGGTGCTCGTTTTCATGACTGTGGCCTTGGAACACGGCAAGGACTTTACCGGAGCTTTCCAAAA
>JAYZCF010000238.1:0-6152 GCA_036338455.1 Planctomycetota bacterium | reverse complement strand
TACGTTCCTGCGTTTTTTATGCTGGGACAGCTGCTGGCGCGGATCAATCGGGTCGAGGAATCCCGCCAAGTTTTGGTGGAGGGGATTGAGCAGGCAAGGGTTCAAAATGACATGCATGCGGCGGGTGAAATGAGCGAGTTTCTCGCCTCTCTGCCAGAGTCGAGCGGAGACGAGACCTGATCGGGATACACCTCCGCTCGGACTGTTCAGTGAGAATTTAATTCCTCGGTCAATTCGCGGTATTGCCCCTCGGCCAATCCGCTTCGAATTAGGTGTGACGTCCAGGTGTCCGAGTCGGCAACCCATCGCTTGACTCGTGAGCAGAGCAACTCCCACCGGGACTCACGCGCCAAATACTTGGGATCCCGCTCGGCGTCGGGGTCCCGGGAAATGAGCATCCGCCCCTGTCCAATGAAGTAATCTCGAATGTAGTTGGGTGTTTGACGCTCCGGACCAATCATGTGAGAAACCCTCGCAGTCGGAATCCAGCGACCGTGGTAGCCTTTTTGGAGCAAACGCTGTAAGAGCGTAATTTCATCGTGGCCAACGACTGAGTTGCCGCGGCGCCCCAAACCGGCGTCAAAAGGGTGCTGTTTTTGAATGTCCGTCCGAATTGCAAAGTTGGCACCGTAGGGCAATGTTTCACTGGTGAAGGGAATAGGATCGTCACCCAATTCACGCTCGGCGAAACAGCCCTTCAGTTTGTCCCAGTTTTCATCGATCCATGCTGGCTGCTGCGGCGTGAAAACGGGTTGAATAGGACCGCCGAAAAAAGTGCTGTCCCCATATTTGCGGATAGCTTCAACGTAGGCATTTAACCAGTCTGTATCGACCTGGACGTCGTCATCTGTCCAGATCAGCCAGTCCCCGGTCGCTTGGTCGATCGCGTGATTCCTGGCGAATGAATGTCCTCGCTTTGCTTCGTGGAACAGGCAGAGATCGAGTTGGTCAAAGAAGGATTGAACCACCGATTTTGTCTCGTCGTTCGAGTCATTGTCGACGATCAGGATCTGCAATCGGACCGAGTCCGATGCATCCATGGCAACCATGCTTTCCAAGGTTTGGCGGAGGAGTCCCGAGCGATTTCGGGTGCAGATGGCAATGTCAATGTTCATCGCAATGGAAACGGGAGGTTGGACAGGGAGGCTTGTCCTTCCAGTATCCCGTATTTTGCCGAAACGGGAAGCTACTGTGGTACCGATTTTGGCACAATCGACTTGATCCTGTCAGCGAACTCCCGGATGGGATCCTGGGGATATCGCTGGCGTATGTGTTGCCCAGCAAGCTGTCCCATGTCTTGCCATTTTTCACGTTCTGCCCATGCTTTTTCCAGCGTTTCATCCAGCAACCGAGAGATCGCACCATCGGCGATGAAGCCGGTTTCTCCCTCGTCAATCAATTCGCGGTTCCGTCCGATATCGGTCGAAATCGAGACGCGGTTGCAGAGCATCGCTTCAATCACGACCAGGGGAGCTCCCTCGTATCGGCTGGGAAGGAGCAACGCGTGGTTCTCGGCCCAAATATCTTCTACTTTCTCTTTGAAACCACCCAGTTTGAGTTGGTGCTGTAAGCCGTGCATCTCGATCAAGTCAACCAGCTGTTTCTGGTTTCCTTGATCATGGCCGTAAAACGTGATTTCAATTTTTCTCTCTCGCCATTTCTCCTGCTTCATCACATCAATAATCAGGTCCTGCCCCTTCGATTGGAAGTGGATCCGTCCCACACAAGCGATTCGATAGGTCGGTTCCGGGTCAGGCCACTGCGGGCTCGACTCGTAATCGACGTTGAAAGGGTTGGCGACAATTTCAGCATTGTCCAGCTTGGCGGCGATATTGGTCTCCAGCTTGTGCTGGTTCTCTTCGCTCACAAAAAAGACCTTGGCTGCTCCCTGGTACCAGCGACGATATTTCTCCAAGAGATCACTGTGAATAAAGAAGAAGTGACTGGCGCATTGAACGTTGATTGCGTAGGGAATCCCGTGTTTGAGACACTCATCGGCGACTGGGATCTGGTCTGGGTGATAACCCAGTGTGACCAGGACCATTTCGGGCTGTGTCTGCTCCAGCCAGGACTTGCTGGAACCATTGGCGGAAAAGAGTCGCTTGAGGGCTGCCTTTCGAGATTCCAGGAAACTGACCGGCTCATTCCGTGACCAAACCGAACCGCCATGTTGCTCGATTTCTACCAGCTGACGCGCCTTCTCGGGCCACCACTTGTAGTTCACCAGGATTTCGTGGCCCTCTTCCTGCAGCAGACGCGCGGCTCTCCACCAGAGCTCTTCACTTCCGCCCCAGGGCATACCAGACATACAGGAATAGAAGCCAAGTTTCACTTTTTTAAACGGTCAGTTAACGACCGGCCTGTGGGTTGCAAGTTGCGTGCAACGATCGTCTTATCCAGCCTTCGCCACCGCTTGGTCCGACTCAGCGGGTGCGACTGCGGGAGACTGATTCTCGATCGTACGGTAGTTTTCCAATGCGAAGTTGTAAACTTTCTTCAGCAGTGGATAGTCGTGGTAAAATTTCTCGCGTAAGTAGTTCGGAACAACCTCGTCGTAATTGGAGACGTTCGTCAGTGGTAGTTCTGCTTTAGGTTTGCCCAGTAGGATGCCGAGATTGTCGATCGACTGTTGTAAATCTTCAAAGACACCAATGTAGACAAATCGTTGATTCAGTCGTTCTTCATAATTGTCCAGGGTGATGTCCTGGGGCAAATGGTTGAACAACCAGTACGGGTAGGAAGAGACGTAGCTCTCGACCGTGGGGAACTGATCCCGGATATCTACCTGCTCTCCCCGGAACCAAAACTCACCCCGAATACTACGACCCTTGGCAAAAAAGTACATAGAACAGGTCAGGTCAAACGGATCCCGCAGGATGGTGAAGTACTGATCCAGCTCCGAATAAAAGTAGGGAAGTCCATACCCGCGGCCGTGGTTGAAATGGCCGTGAATACATTTGACATTCTCCAGCCATTGGCCTTCTTCGTCTTGGGTAGGGACGCGCGGCAGGAGGATATCCTTGGTCTCGTCCTGATTCAGTTTGTGATACGTTTCACCGAACCAGCTTCTCAGTAGTCGGACCACACTGGTGCCGGCGCACTTCGGAATATGCGTGTAAATGATCGGTCGAGATGGATCGTATTGACGCATCAGGTTTCAGTCCGTGGGTTCCTCTATTTTGCCTGTATTAAAACGTAAGTGCGGGAATGTGGAAAGACCGTTTTGAAGCGGGATTCCGCCTGTCATTTTTCCTTTTTCGGCTGGATTCCAAGGATGCGGCGCAATTTCATGATCCGCTGCCGCAAGTCGGTGATTCTCAACTTCATCTCGTCTCGCTGTTTAAGCAGTTGGGCAATGTATTGGTTTTTTTGTACCAGGTCTTGGGGCAACGTCTCCAGTCGCTTCATCAACTGCGATAATTCCGCCTGCAGTTTTTGAGGGTCTTCATTCCGAAAGGCTGAGTTGTCTGGAAATAGCTCGGCCATGTCGAAGCTTGCTTCTACCGTTGCAAAACCTTGATCCGGGTCGTCGATAATCCGTTGCGGGAATTGGAGCGGCTCGCCTCGGGAACGAGCTTGCCTGCCCAATTCGACCATCGTCTCGATCAGCTTGAGCAGTCTCGGTTTAGCGGGCTCCCGGCATTGCAGATTGTCGTGCAGCGAGGTGTCCTGGAAGAGCATTTTTGGCAAGGGCGGGTTGGCCAGCTCACCCAGGGTTGCATCGATCTGCTGTGGTCCGTGAATCGTCCATGCGGCGGGGACAAAGTGCGGTGTATTGTGGAAGTCGAGGATGGCCGTCGGCCGCTGACGTAAGGCGCTTTCCAGGAACAGTGTCGAAGGGGTCGTGATCACCGCATCGGCGCCATCGATTTCCGCCGCCAGGGTAGGTCGCTCATCCGCGTCACCCTCGGTATCCTCCAGCGATGGCAAACCGATCGAATCTTCCAGGTTGTCCGTCAGTCGCCAGCGGATTTGGACCGTTCGGCCATCGATCGACTCGACGGCAGACAGTTGTTGCTTGACCTGTTCGAGAGACTCGACCACTGTGACCCGTTGAGCCTCGTCAAAGGCGGGTGTATTCGCAGTTGCCACCAGTAATCGGAACGGTCCTTCACGATGGATGGGGGCTGGCTCCTGTTGTCGCACATCATCGAGCCGGGGTAAGCCGACCACTTCGGCCTTGCCGACGTTGCCCCATGACTCCAGGGTTCTTGCTTGCCCCCGCCCAATACAGGCGATCTTGTGGCCTACCAGCGGCTGGAACATCGAGCCATCGGCCAGTTCGGGATGCTCCCACGTATTGCGGTACTCCAGGATCCCGTCAGCTAACACGAGGACGGGGACCGTTGATGCCCGGAAGATCTTTCTCAGGGCGTGGACCTCTTCCCAGCGATAATGCATATGGGTGATTACGATTCCGGCATCGGCGGGTAGTTGCCAGCTCGACAGATCCTCGTCTACCACCGCGCACGGGATCGGACAGTCCGTCATCCACGTATTGTAGATGGGGCTGCGATCGGCAAATCGACAGAGGATATAGGCTTTCAAGTTGGCGTCCGATCCTTGGCTACTCATGGTTTGTTCATGGTTGAATCAGCGAAACGATGGTCTGGCGAAGCGGTCAAGCGTTCCTTGCCAGGCCGGGTCAGCCAATCGGTGCTGCCCGAAACAATCGTAGTCATTTCGGAGAGCTGCGATCAAGCCGTCCTGGCGGGGCAAAGGGCGCATCCTCAGTCTCCAGGGGCTGGCAGGTCAAGTTCATCGGGTAGCGAATCGACCCAGGAATCGTCGCTGACGTAGCCCAGGCCCAACAATTGTTGGCCGGCGATTTGCTGGAACAATTCCGCATCCCTTTTGGTGAAGTAGTTTTTCCAGTCACCGGCAATTCCCTTCCGAGCTTTTTCCAGGGGACGCTCATCCCCCGCGGCGCGCCCGGTTGCCCGCTGAAAGGTTGTACCGGCCACGCAAGACTCGATTATTTCCGCAGAAAGATCGACATCTAACAGTTGAAAGATCCGCTTGAGTTCTTGGCCGTGGTCCGCTTTCATCGCCTCGTAACGGATCGCGAGGTCGGGTGGATGACTTTCGAATACGTTCACGACGTCCCGCCAGTCCGTGGCCCACTGCTCGATGGCTCGATCGTCAAAGAAGCGGGTAAGTCGCATGCCGGGGGCCTGCTCGACGAAGAAAGCATGTCGCTCCGTGCCAGCCGAGTTGAGATGTAGCCAGTCAAAAGTCCCGCTGGTAGCAACGTCTCGACCGTCTCTGACAAGCTGGATCACGCGCGATTCGGGCAGCCTGCGGCGAATACTCCTCAGCACCCGTTCTGCCGTACCGGAATAAGGGGTGATCTTGTCGACCAGCAATTTTTTTCCTGTATGACGCAGTCCGAATTCGGCCACTTGTTGGATCAAGTGATCCTGCATCTGCCGTATGAAATCCTGTTTCTCCAGTTGGAGTTCATCAAAAAAATAGTAACCCGCCAGGTTTCGAACATAGGCATCCTGAGTGATCTTGAGTGATTGTCCTCCGCGTCGATCGGACCACAGGTCGACGTGCTCGCCAAACAGTCGCTGTTCGGTCGCAAATACTTCGGGGTGCAGATTCAGTGACCGGGCCAACCAGGTCGAGCCGCTCCGCGGGGCGCTGACAACGAAATGGATCGGGGGTGTTGCCATCAGTCAGATTCCCAGCGATGAGGTAGTTTCAGAATACCGCCCAGGCCACGTCCGTCACTCAGCAGTGGGGGCCCGACGATTCGGAAATTGCCCTGTAAGGTTCGGCGCTGGAAAAAATCGGTCTGCTCCGGTCCGTAAAGGGAGATGTTGAAATGATAAGCCCCGATCAACAGGGGTAAATTGGGAAGCTCCAAGTAGATCGTCCGCTCGCCGGCCGGTAGATCGAACTGGAAATCGAGGTAGGCCGTTGACATGGACGCCACCTTGCCATGTACGGGCGAACAGATGGCAGCAATCACCCGGGCATTGCGGATTTCCTGACGGGCACTCAGACGAATCTGCAAGCGCAGCTTCTCGTCCGTATGAAATTCCAGTTGCGGATTTCCCTGTTCATTGAGCACATTGACTTCGTCAATCCGTGCCATCGAACTGGCTTGATCCTCCTCCCGTTTCTCACTCGCCTGGGAGGGGACG
>JAYZCF010000237.1:0-4066 GCA_036338455.1 Planctomycetota bacterium | reverse complement strand
CTGCGTCCTGATCCCCGGCGAAACGGTAATGCCTGGGGCAGCCACTCGGAAAAGCAGCTGCCCGATGGGTTGATACCTCATCTTGCCTTTAGCGATCACCGCGTGAAGGCTGTCGCATCCATGAGTCCCAAATGGGATACGGACGCGGACCCGGCACGCCGAGCCCACTTCCGGCCTAAAAACGTAAATTGAAACCGAATCGACCGTTGCGGATTACCATTCCGTTGCGATCGAGTCCAAACCCACCGAAACCGATCGAAGGTCCGGGGAACGGTTGGAAAGATGGTGCTTGTTGGAGCTGGTGCGAGTAGCAGTTCGAGTTCAGGCGTTCGACATAGTTCTGGATTTGGCGAACTGAATCTTCCATCGAATGGAATAATCGGTAAGCGCGATGATTACCTCCGTGGATATGAACTTGACCCCGCTGGACGGCTTGCTCCATTTGGCGGAACAGATCCTCGGATTCGTGAATCAAGCGTGTCATCCTTCTCAGATCGTGCCTGAGGTGTCGGAGGTTGTCTCGATGTCTGGCCATGGTTTGGATGTGCCTGGCCAGGTGCTCGATCTGGGTCAGGTTCCCTGCCAGTTGAAAGTAGGTGTGGCCTCGGCGTAAGCGGATTGCTTCAGCCTTTACCCGGTTAGCTTGTTGCTCGATTTGCAGGGCAAGATTTCCCACGTAGGGATTTTCATGGGCCAACGTAATCGAGGCGACGGTGCCGAGGAGCAAAAACAGGGCTAGGGTCAGCAGTTGTTGGTATCGTCGTGTCATGATCTGGGCTCCAATCAATTAAAAAACGGGGGCGGGTCAGGTTCCCCGGGAAGCCGTTTCGAACCGGATCAAGCTTTGATACTTTACTTGAGTCCCGGCTCGATACGGTTCCCGGCATGACCGGGCACGGCTTAGCGCGTCAGCACGAAGTCGGCCCGGATCCCCAATCCATTCACCAGATAGCCGTTGATGGTATTCGCATTGAGCGGCGTCAACTTTCCATGTCCGCTGTCTCGAAAACCTCCACGCTGCTGGTAGGTAAAGTTGTAAGATCCATCGAGATTGGGGGTGATACTCATGTCCGATGCGCCGACCCAGGGTACATTTGATTCGGCGTGGATAAGGTTTGGCGTGCTGCCACGAAAATGGACGGTGCCCCCTCCACTCGATTGCCAGATGCCGGTGAGCTGTGGTCCGGCGCCGGGGTCTGGACCGATCGCTCCCAGGTTGACGCTGACCCACATCCAGCGGCGGCTATTGGAATCCCATGTCCGCAACCGAATGCGACCCATTGCGCCGAAAACGCCCCGGTCCAAGCTGCGTCGATCGCGCACCCTGAGGTTGCCGATCTTGGAGATCCAGTCACCGGCCTGCAAGCCGGCCCGCGCGGCGGGCGAACCCGCATGGATCCCGGTAATCTTGATGTAGTTTTCACCGTTTGAGAGGGGCCTGACGACGTAGTCGATCCCCAGGCTGTCCTGATTGAACAGGATAGCCGGTACCGCTTGTTGAGCCTCGATGGGCGTGACGGCGGCGCCGATCAGCAGGTTTGCCAGTACCATGGTTGCGATGCGTGTTAGGTGAGTGTTCATGTCGTTTGCCTCTACTTGGTTAGAATGTTCTGACAGGGTCAGTCGCTCATTCTGCTTTTCCGTAAATGCAGCTGGCATGCCAAACCGGAGAGAGGTGGGGAACGGACAGAGAAACCCGTTTTTTCAACGGGTTTTGAGGAGAAGCCTGGATTCAGCCCCTGTTTGGCCCACACCGATCTGAGCTCAATTTGACGATAGCCAAATCAATTCGATGGCGCTTGGTTAGCTCGGGCAGGAGGGATTTAGTCAAGCAGAAACTGGAGGTCGGCCGTCGGGCCCATTTGCTGCGCGGGCTCTCCGCGGCGAAACAGGACCATCCCGGTGGTTCCACCGAGTTGGCAGCGGTCGTCATCGACCTCCAACCAACTCCCCTCGCGGAGGGCAACAACCGGTATTTCGTTCTCTTCCAGGTACTCGGCCAGTCGCTGGGCGCGGGTTTCACCCTGATGGGTGGAGTTTGGGTCTGCATCAAGGTAATGCGGATTGATTTGGAAGGGTACGAGTTGCAGGGCCTCGAAGGTGGGAGGCTCTACGATCGGCATATCGTTGGTTGTCCGAATTGTTGGGCCGGCCAAATTGGTTCCCGCGCTACTGCCCATGTAGGGGATCCCGGCTTGCTGGATTTTTCTCCGTAGTGGTTCGATTAATTGTTGGTCGTACAACGCCTTCAGCAGTCGGAAGGTGTTGCCACCTCCGGTAAAGACAGCTTCGGCCGCCTCGATCGTTGAAACGGGGTCGGCCGCATGGTGAATCGAACGAACCTGAATCCCCATGGGGGCCATCGCTTCCTGCACAAGGGATTCGTACTGGGCGTGGTCGGCCAAGGCGTAAGGGATGAAGGTTACTTCCGAACAGCCGGAAAAGTGTGAGGCGATCCGATCACGGCAATGTTCAAGGAAGCCGGTCGGGTGAACGCGAGAGCTGCTCAGTAGGAGTAATCGGGCCATATGTGTAGTTCTCCCCTAATTCGATCAAATTGCAAGATGGAGCCAATCGAATCAGGAGCCGTTCCGGTTGCGGCCTCGAAAATTCTCTCGATTTGCGATACGATTCCAAGTGGACCGAAACGGTCCGTAACAGAACCTGTTAATACAGAGATGTCGATGAACGGACCGGAAACCGAATCGCTCGATTTTGTACGTCAAATCGTGGCAGATGATCAGGCCAGCGGAAAAAACGATGGGCGTGTCCATACTCGTTTTCCCCCGGAACCGAATGGTTACCTGCACATTGGACATGCGAAATCGATCTGTCTGAACTTTGGAATTGCCGAACGGTTTGGTGGACTGTGCAACCTGCGGTTTGACGACACCAACCCGGAAAAGGAAGAGACCGAGTACGTCGAGGCAATTCAGGAAGATATTCGCTGGCTTGGCTTTGACTGGCAGGACCGACTTTTTTTTGCCTCAGACTACTTCGAGCAGTTGTATCTCTGGGCGCTTGAACTGATTCGCCAAGGGAAAGCGTACGTTTGTGATCAGACAGCCGAAGAGGTGCGTGAATATCGTGGGGGGTGGAACAAGCCAGGAAAAGAAAGCCCCTTTCGCGAACGATCGGTGGAAGAAAATCTGGACCTCTTCGAGCGGATGAAAGCGGGCGAATTTGCTGACGGGGAAAAGACATTGCGGGCAAAAATCGATATGAATTCGGCCAACATGAACCTCCGTGATCCGGCCATGTATCGAATTCGACATGTCTCTCATCACCGGACTGGAGACGCCTGGTGCATCTATCCGACGTACGATTGGGCCCATGGTGAGAGTGACTCGATTGAGAACATTACCCATTCCATCTGTACACTCGAATTTGAAAATCATCGGCCTTTGTATGATTGGTACCTCGACACGCTGGATGTTCATCGTCCTCAGCAGATCGAATTTGCCAAGTTGGTCCTCTCTTACACGGTTACGAGTAAACGAAAGTTGCTTGAACTTGTGAAGGGGGAGTATGTCGATGGCTGGGATGATCCTCGCATGCCGACCCTCAGTGGCTTTCGCCGTCGCGGTGTTACGCCGGAAGCGATCCGCAATTTCTGCAACACGATTGGCGTCACCAAATTCAATAGCCTGACTGACTTGGCGCTGTTAGAGAGGAGCATTCGTGAGCATCTCAACCAGATCACTCCCCGGGTGATGGGGGTGCTCGATCCGATCAAGGTCGTGATCGAGAATTATCCCGAGGACGAATTCGAGATGCGCGACGCGATCAACAACCCGGAAAATGAATCAGCCGGGACGCGCCAAGTGCCGTTTGGTCGTGAGTTGTACATTGAGCGGAGTGATTTCATGGAGGATGCCCCTCGGAAGTTTTTCCGTTTGACCGTTGGCCGGGAAGTTCGTTTGCGGTACGCCTATTTCCTGAAGTGTGAGTCAGTCGTCAAGGACGAACAGGGTGAAATCGTCGAGCTGCGTTGCACTTATGACCCGGAGACGGCCGGCGGCAAAGCGCCCGATGGCCGGAAAGTGAAGGGGACCATTCACTGGGT